>NZ_JBMDWU010000530.1:0-4210 GCF_048594385.1 Micromonospora sp.
CCGTCGCGATCTTCCCGATCGACGCCGAGACCGTCCGCTACCTGGAACTGACCGGCCGGGACGCCTCCCAGGTGGCGCTGGTCGAGGCGTACGCCAAGGAGCAGGGGCTCTGGCACGACCCGGAGCGTGAGCCGGCGTACTCCGAGCGCCTGGAGCTGGACCTGGGCACCATCGAGCCGTCCCTGGCCGGGCCGAAGCGCCCGCAGGACCGGGTGCCGCTCGGGGTCGCCAAGACGCTGTTCCGCTCGGCGCTGACCGACTACGTCGCCGACGACTCCGCCGGTGAGCGCGACCTCAAGCCCGGCGTGGCCCGCGAGCAGCTCCCCCGGGGCGCGAACGGCCCGGCCGACGAGGCCAGCGCCGAGTCGTTCCCGGCCAGCGACCCGCCCGCCAACGACTTCAGCGACCCCGCCGACGAGCCGCGCGACCTGGAGACCGCCGCCGTCGGCGCCGGGGGCCGGGCCAGCAACCCGGTCCGGGTCACCGGCAGCGACGGCGTGGAGTACGAGCTGGACCACGGCGCGGTCGTGATCGCCGCGATCACCTCCTGCACCAACACCTCCAACCCGCAGGTGATGATCGGTGCCGCGCTGCTGGCCCGCAACGCCGTCGACAAGGGCCTGAGCCGCAAGCCGTGGGTCAAGACCACGCTGGCGCCCGGCTCCAAGGTCGTCATGGACTACTACGAGCGGGCCGGTCTCACGCCGTACCTCGACAAGCTCGGCTTCAACCTGGTCGGCTACGGCTGCACCACCTGCATCGGCAACTCCGGCCCGCTGCCGGAGGAGGTCTCCGCCGCCGTCAACTCCGGCGACCTGGCCGTCGTGTCGGTGCTGTCCGGCAACCGGAACTTCGAGGGCCGGATCAACCCGGACGTCAAGATGAACTACCTGGCCTCCCCGCCGCTGGTGGTGGCGTACGCGCTGGCCGGCACGATGGACATCGACCTGGCCAACGAGCCGCTCGGCGAGGACACCGAGGGCAACCCGGTGTTCCTGCGCGACATCTGGCCCAACACCGCCGAGATCCAGGACGTCATCGCCCAGGCGATCGGCGCGACCGGGTTCAGCGCCGCCTACGCCGACGTGTTCGCCGGTGACGAGCGCTGGCAGTCGCTGCCCACCCCGACCGGCGACACCTTCGCCTGGGCCGACGACTCCACCTACGTCCGCAAGCCCCCGTACTTCGAGGGGATGCAGCAGGAGCCCAGCCCGGTCGTCGACATCGCCGACGCCCGGGTGCTGGCCAAGCTGGGCGACTCGGTCACCACCGACCACATCTCCCCGGCCGGCGCGATCAAGGCCGACTCCCCCGCCGGCCGGTACCTCGCCGAGCACGGCGTGCCGCGCCACGAGTTCAACTCGTACGGCTCCCGCCGGGGCAACCACGAGGTGATGATCCGGGGCACCTTCGCCAACATCCGGCTGCGTAACCAGCTCGTCCCCGGCGTGGAGGGTGGCTTCACCGTCAACCACCTGACCGGCGAGCAGACCTCCATCTACGACGCCTCCACCGCCTACCAGGAGGCCGGCGTGCCGCTGGTCATCCTGGCCGGCAAGGAGTACGGCTCCGGCTCGTCGCGGGACTGGGCGGCCAAGGGGACCATGCTGCTCGGCGTCCGGGCGGTCATCGCCGAGTCCTACGAGCGCATCCACCGGTCCAACCTGATCGGCATGGGTGTGCTGCCGTTGCAGTTCCCGGTGGACACCACCGCCGAGTCGCTCGGCCTCACCGGCACGGAGACCTTCTCCATCACCGGGGTGACCGCGCTCGACGACGGCGACACCCCGCGTACGGTGCGGGTCAGCACCGACACCGGCGTGGAGTTCGACGCGGTGGTCCGGATCGACACCCCGGGCGAGGCGGACTACTACCGCCACGGCGGCATCCTCCAGTACGTGCTGCGCCGCATGATCGCGAGCTGACGTACCCCGTGCACGGAACGGGCCCCCTCCGCCGGCGGAGGGGGCCCGTCGCGTCGGCGCGCGGTGCGGTCGTGCTCAGCCGCCGGCAGCCCGGCGGCGGGCCTCGCGGGTCTTCATGGCGTGCTCCAGCAGCGTGATCAGCACGTTGCGGCCGGACTCCCGCTGCCGGGCGTCGCAGAGCAGCAACGGCACCTCCGGGTCCAGGTCCAGCGCCGCGCGGATCTCGTCGACGCCGAACCGGCGGGCGCCCTCGAAGCAGTTCACCGCCACCACGAACGGGGTACCCCGCCCCTCGAAGTAGTCGATGGACGGGAAACAGTCGGCCAACCGTCGGGTGTCGGCCAGCACCACCGCTCCGAGCGCCCCCACCGCCAACTCGTCCCACAGGAACCAGAACCGGTCCTGCCCGGGGGTGCCGAAGACGTAGAGCACCAGGTCGTTGCTGATGGTGATCCGGCCGAAGTCCATCGCCACCGTGGTGGTGCTCTTGCGTTCCACACCGGACAGGTCGTCGACGCCGATGCCGGTCTCTGTCAGCACCTCCTCGGTCCGCAGTGGACGGCTCTCGCTGACCGCCCCGACCAGGGTCGTCTTGCCGGCCCCGAAACCGCCCGCCACCAGAACCTTGAGCGCGGTGGGCAGCACCCGCGCCCCCGCCGGACGTTCAGAGTGCCCGTAGTCCATTGATCACCGCCTCGTAGATGCTCTCGTCGTTGACACCGGCCGGCTCCCGGGGTTCCTGTACCCGGACCAGGTCCCGCGCCACCAGGTCACCGAGGAGCACCCGTACGGTGCCCACCGGCAGGTCCAGTCGGGCGGCGATCTCGGCCACCGACTGCATGCGTTGGGTCAGCGCCACGATCGCCACGTGCTCCGGCCCCAGCCCGGCCTCCTCGACCGCGTTCGTCCGGGTCGCCGTGACCAGCGAGATCAGGTCGAAGGAGCCGGTGACCGGGCGGGCCCGGCCCCGGGTGACCGCGTACGGACGGACCACCGGGCCCGCGTGCTCGTCGACCCACTGTTCGTCCACGGGGTCGCCGTCACCGGCCATCGCGGTCAGTTCCCGCCGGACGGCTGATCGACGCCCCGGGCCGGGGACGCCACGTACTTGCCCACCCGGGCGACGAGCATCGCCATCTCGTACGCGATCAGGCCGACATCGGCGTCCGTGCCGGCCAGCACCGCCAGGCAGGCGTTGGGCCCGGCCGCGGTGACGAACAGGAACGAGGACTCCATCTCGATGATGGTCTGCTGGACCTGCCCGCCGCCGAAACGCTTGCCGGCGCCCCGGGCCAGGCTCTGGATGCCGGCGGCCATCGCGGCGAGGTGTTCGCCGTCGTCCCGTCCCATCCCCCCGGACGCGGCCATCAGCAGGCCGTCCGTGGAGAGCGCGACGGCGTGCTCAGCCTGCTTGACCCGGCTGACCAGATCGTCGAGCAACCACGTCAGGTCGGCACCGGATGCCGTCGTCTGCCCCACTCGTCGTCCTCTTCCCCGGCGCGTACGCCGTGCTCGTTGCCGTCCCGTCGGCGGCGTCGCATCCGTCGCGACGCCGTCAGCCCGCCGGGTTGTCCGCAGCGTCCGGCCGGTCGCCGGCGCGGGTGCCCTCCAGCAGCCGGGCCGCGTCGCTGCGACCGCGTCGGGTGCCCGACTGGTAGGCGCTCATCAGTTGGCGTATCTGCTCGGGAGCACGCCGCGGGGTGCCTGCGGCCGCGGTCTCCCCGGCGCTCGGCGAGGCCCGCAGCCCGGGTGCCAGGTTCGCCTGGCGCACCCGCACCGGCAGTCCCGCGTCGGTCACCGGCCCTTCCACAGTAGGCGACGGCGGGTCGACACCGTCGTCCGCCGTCCGCCCGTCCCCGGTCGCCCGGGCGGCCGGGTGGGAGCCGCCCGACCGGCGCGTGGCCGGGTCGGTGTCGACCGGTCCGGCGTCGTCGACAGTGCCGGTATCGACCGGACCCGTGTCCACCGAACCCGTGTCGACCAGGCCCGCGTCCACCGGGCCGGCGGTCGCCGGGGCGGGTCCGGGATCGGCCGACGTGGCCGTCCACCGCCCGCCGGGTGGGGGCGCGTCGGTGGCCGCAGGCTCCGGGGTGGACGGTCGGAAACCGGTGACCGGCAGGCCGGTCGGGACGGTCGGCCCGTGCAGCGCGTCACTGACCGGTGGCGGGGCGGCGGCCGGGCCCGGCGGGCGCGGGGGCCGCTTGCGGGAGCGGGCGGGCAGCCCGGCCGGGGTCACCGCGCCCGACGGCGGGACAGCCCACGGGGCCGCCGACGTGGTCGTACCG
>NZ_JBMDWU010000531.1:0-3151 GCF_048594385.1 Micromonospora sp.
GGGGGGGGGCCGGGGTGGGGGGGGCCCGGGGGGGGGGGGGGGGGCCCCGCGGGGGGGCGGCCCCCCCACCCTGGCGGGTGCTAACCCACCACGGAACGCAGCGGGACCTGCTCGGCCCGCAGGGTCCGCACCAGGTCACCCAGGAACGGGTGCTCGTCGATCTGGAGACCCGCCGGGTTCGGGATCACCAGGTACGCCGAGCCGTCCGCCACGGATACCCGGGCGGTGTCGGTGTACCTGTCGACGACCGCCTCGGCGCGGGCCAGGTCACCGGCGGCCACCTGGAGGGTGAACGGCCGCCACTGCCCGCCCAGGTTCTCGGCGACCGGGGGGGCCGCCGCGGCGGCGCGGGCCGGGTCGACCGGGACCGGCGACGCGGTCCGGGCCGCGGTGCCGCCGCCCGGGTAGAGCAGCGCGTTGGCCACCAGGTGCAGACCACTCTCGTTGTACGCCCGGAACAGCGGGTTGAACGCGAACAGCACCGCCCGACCGGCACCGGTCGGCTCGTCCACCACCGCGACCGTGCCCTTAAGCGCGTCACCCTGCACCGTGTAGCCGTTGGCCCAGAAGGTGTCCCCGCTCGGGTAGCGCAGCACGTTGCGGCCGGTGCTGCTGGGGGTGAGGATCGGGTCGTTGTTGTTGAACTCGAAGTCCTCCGCCGGCCGGCCCAGCCCGACCGGGCTGTCCGGGTCCACGTCGACCCGCAGGTGCGAGCCGATCACCGTGTAGCCGGTCGGCTTCGGCTTCTCGGTGGTCGAGGTGAGACCGGCGGCGCGGGCCATCCGGGTGCCCTCGTTGCGCAGGCCCAGGTAGGTGTGGCCCTGGGCGATCCAGTTGCGCAGGTTGGCCTGCCCGGTCGCGGTCAGCCCACCTGTCGCGTTGCTGCCGTCCGGCACCAGCAGCACCGTGCGGCCGGTGAAGGCGGGGGTGTTGTCGTTGATGTCGGCGGTGGTGACCGGGGTGAGGTCCAGGCCCCACCGCTTGCCCAGCACGTACCGGGCCTCACCGTGCGAGCCGGAGGTGGTGGAGATACCGGTGCCCTGGAACAGGCCGACGTCCGGCCGGCTGATCGGGGTGCCGACGGCCGCCGTGGTGTACGGGGTGAGCGTGACGCCCAGCTTCTTGGCCGTGGTGTTCAGCTCCGGCGTCAACGCGCCGGCGGGCATCCCCACCTGGCCGTTGTCGAGGTCCCGGACGAGCTGCACGCCCTGACCCAGCAGGGTGAAGGTGAACTCGGCCGCGGCGGCGGAGTCCAGCTCGTAGGTGTAGGAGCCCTTCAGCGGCGGCGCGGCCAGGATCTTGCCGCCACCGGTGTTCTGGATCTTGTCGATCAGCTCGGCGTTGGGCTTGACGTCCGCGCCGGTGTAGACGGCGTTCACACCCATCAGCAGCGGGTTGCTCCACGACGACACGTCGTAGAAGTACGGGAACGGCGTGTACGGGTCCTCGCCCATGATCGCCTGGATCCAGTGCTTCTGCGGCTGGTTCATCGGGATCCAGTACGACCCCACCGGCACGGTCAGGTTGGTCGCCGAGCGACCACCGAAGAGCTTCGCGGTGGGCAGCTTGACCGCCTTCTTGACCTGGTAGACCTCCACGTCCATCCGGCGCAGCCGCTCGACGAGCTGCCGGGCGTCGGCGAGCTGCCGGTCGGGCAGCAGGAAGTACGACCTGACGGTCTGGTTCGGCACCGGGAACTGCACGGTGTTGGTCGGCTGGACCACCTCGTTGGGCTCCAGCGTGCCGGCCCGGCCCTGGGCGAGGGCGTCCTTCCAGACCTTGAACCAGCCGTTGAGCACCTCGACCTTGTGCGCCGCCGCCCACCCGAGGGTCGACCACTGGGTGTGGAACTGCTGCTGCACCCGGTCGGCCACCGCCGACGAGCTGCCCTTCTCGAAGGTCATGCCGGCGGCCCCGAAGCCGGCGGCCGGCACCGTGTCGCCGTACCCCATGAAGAACAGGTCGTAGGTGGAGTAGTTGAAGTAGCACTCGGTGGTCACCGCACCGCCGCACGCGCCGTTGTAGCCGAAGCCGGCCTTGTTGGCCTCGCCGATCCGGTTGATCCAGTCGACCGCCTCGCCGGAGATCTCGTGGTGGATCGGGTCGGCGTTGGGCGGGAAGAAGTACTGCCGGCCGCCCATCTCGTGCGCGTCGATGAAGACCTGCGGCGGGTACTTGCGCATCAGTTCGAGCTTGCCGTCGGTCTCCTGCTGGGTCCGGGCGAACCAGTCCCGGTTCATGTCGAAGCCGTACTCGTTCTGCCGGCGGCTGGCGTCGCGGCCGTCCGGGTTCTGCGTCGGCACGATGATGGTGACCAGGTTGTCGTTGCGCTGCTGGACCTCGCAGGACAGCCCGGCGGCCAGCTCGTACAGCGTCTTGAGGGCGGCGTCGGTGCCGCTCTTCTCGCCGCCGTGCACGTTGGCGGTGACCCAGACGATGGCCGGGGCCGCCTCGGCGATCTCGCCGGCCTGCTGCTGGTTGACCGTCCGGGGGTCGCGCAGCGAGCGGACGTCCTCGGCGATGCCCTTGAGCACGGCCGGCCGCACGGTGCGCTCGTTGGACACGATCGCGTACGGCAGCGGCTGGCCGAGCACGCTGGTGCCCATCACGCCGGTGACGACCCGCTTCGAGGCGGTGTCCACCGCGTCGAGGTAGCCCCGCACCTCCTCGTTGGTGACCACCCGTTCCTGGCCGGTGCCGAGCGGGAAGCCGAGGAAGCTCTCCGGGCTGGGCACCGATGCCAACCGGTCGGTGGGGTCGGTGCTACACGTCGTCGGGGGCGCGGCGGAGGCGGACGGGCCGACCACCAGGGGGGTGATTCCGGCCAGGAGGACGATGGCGGTGGCGCTGGCCAACCGCTGGCGGGAAAGCGATGCGGAGCGGAATATCGGCGTTCGCATGAGGCGTTTCGTTTCCCTTCCCGGGAAATGAATCAAGGGTGCCCGGAGCGTATGACCTGCGCTTTCGGGTGGTCAAGATTCACAACCGGGGACCGGTACGCGATTCGCCAATTGCCCCACACCCGCTCGAACGCGGGCGTTTCATGGCGAGTCGGCGTCCACCCTGGACCGTCGTCCGCCCGGGGGAACCTCCGCCGTGCGCCGGATCATATTGTCCGTCGTCGCCCGGGTGTGGGCGGCCCCGGGCCGCG
>NZ_JBMDWU010000532.1:0-29931 GCF_048594385.1 Micromonospora sp.
CTGCTGGCCTTCCTCCTGGTCGCCTTCTTCATCTGGTTGGCGGAGAACATCGCCACCTGGTCGCAGGCGTGGCTCTATCCCGGTCAGGTGGCCGGGTGGGACCCGGTGTCGCCGACGAAGCTCGCCTCGTGGTTCCTCCTCATGATCATCTCGGTGGTCCTGGTCACCTGGGTCTCGCCACCCCGACCGCCGCAGCCGGAACGTGCCACCGACGGGGGCCGGTCGGCGGTGCCGCCCGTGCCCGGGTCAGCGCAGCCGGCGGGCGGTGAACCGGGCCGGCGGGTCGGCGATGGCGTCCTGGGCGGCGACCAGTTGGATCTCCCGGGTGCCCGCCGCGAGGGTCCGCTCCAGCACGGTGAAGACCGAGGAGATGGTGCGTTCCAGCGCGGTCGCCGGTGAGCCCGTCGTCCGCAGGTGGGCCAGGTAGAGCGCGGCGGTGACGTCGCCACCGCCGTTGGGGTTGATCGGCAGCAGCGGCGTGGTCACCGCCCAGGCGCCCTCGTCTGAGACGGCCACCACCTCCAGCGAGCCGGCCGGCACGTCGTCGTGCAGCACGCTGGTCACCAGCACGTCCCGGGGGCCGGTGGCGCGGACCACGTCGACGGCGTCCAACACGGCGGGCAGCGAGGTGGTCGTCCGGCCGGCGAGGTAGTCCAGCTCGAAGTGGTTCGGGGTGATGATGTCGGCGCGCGGGACCACCACGTCACGCAGGTACTCCGGAATGCCGGGCCGGACGAACATCCCCCGCCCGGTGTCGCCCATCACCGGGTCGCAGCAGTACACCGCGTCCGGGTTGGCGGCCCGCACCCGGTCGGCCGCGGCGAGGATGACCGCACCCATCGCCGGATCACCCTGGTAGCCCGACAGCACCGCGTCGGCGGTGCCGAGCACCCCCCGGTCGGCGATGCCCTCGATCACCTCCGCCACGTCGGCCGGGGCCAGCAGCGGCCCGCGCCACGCGCCGTACCCGGTGTGGTTGGAGAAGTGCACGGTCAGCACCGGCCAGACCTCGTGCCCGAGGCGCTGGAGGGGGAACACGGCCGCCGAGTTGCCGACGTGGCCGTAGGCGACCGAGGACTGGATGGACAGGATCTTCACCGGCCCATCATGGCCGTTCCCCCCGACACCGCGGGTACGGGCCCACCGATTCGCCTTCCGCGTCGCCGACCTCCCGGGTCGCACCGGGGGGCGGTGGCGGTTCCGGCCGGCCCCGGCGGTGCAGGGGGGGTCGGCCGGAACCGTGCTCAGGTCAGGTCGAGGGTGTACTGCGCGGTGTGCACCGTCCCGTCGACCTGGAAGTCGAAGAACGCCCGGTAGCGGCCCGCGCTCGGGGCGGTCAGCCAGAACCGCACCGTCCCGTCCACCAGTTCCTGGTCCGGGTGGACGTGCACGTAGCCCAGGTCACCCTCGCGCACCACCACCAGGTGCCCGTACGCCCCCAGGTAGCGCTCCAGGCGGGCCGGGTCGACGCCGTCGAGCCGGAAGGACAGCGGCACCGTCACCCCCACCGTGGGGGTGCCGCCCATGGTGACCGTGAACGGCCCGGCCGTCGACTGCGACGCGGCCGGCGGCAGCGGGACCGGGGCGTGCGCGCCGGGCACCTGGTGGTCGACCCCCAGCACCAGCGGGACCGTGGTGCCGTCGGCGCCGGTCACCGAGAAGTCGGCGTAGATGCGGTAGCCGCCGGGCCGGGTCAGCGTCAGCGGGACGCTCCAGGTGCCGTCCGCCGCCATGGTCGGGTGCAGGTGCTGGTAGCCGCTCAGGTCCCGCCCCACCACGACCATGTGCAGCGGCTTGTCGTGGACGACCGCGAACCGGGTCGCCGCCTTCCCGTCCGCGCCGACGATGCGGAACCGGTAGTCGGCCCGTACGCCTGCCGGTTGGGTCCGGGCCGCCGGCTCGACGGTGTAACCACCGGCGTTGACCGACAGCCCGGTCACCTGCGCCTGGGCCCCACCGGCGTCGCCGGGATGGGTGTGCGCCCCGGTGCCGGGCCCGTGCTGGTGCCCGTCCCCGGCCGCCGGCGCCGCACCGGTGGCCGGCGGGGCGGCGGTGGTGCCGTCGGCGGGCCGGGCCCCGGAGCCGATCCGGCCGAGCCCGAAGCCCGCCAGCAGGGCCACCACCAGCCCTCCGACCAGCAACGCGAGACCCGTGTTGCCCAGCCGGGACCCGGGGTGCGGCGCAGGAGCGGCGGATACCGCCACGCCGGTGCCGGAGTCCGTCGCGTCGACGTCGGCGGACGTCGCGGCGGAGGCCGCCTCGTCGGGCCCGGAGGTCGCCTCGTCGGGCCCGGCCTTGACCGTGACCATTCCCGCCGTGGCCGCAGCCGGCGCGGCGGAGGGTCGTTTCGCCTTGCCGGAGGCCGGAGCAGCCGGGGCGGCCTGGGCCGCCGCCGGGACCGCCTTGGCCGAGGCCGCGCCGGTCCTGGCGGGGGTCGTCACCGACGCGCTGACCACCGTACGGCGGGCGGCGGCCGGACGGGCCGTCTTCCTGCCGCCACCCGTCGCCTTCGACCGGTTGACGCGGGTGCCGGAGCCCGGCCGGGCGGCCGTCCCCCCAGCGCGGGGCCGGCCGGTGGGCCGGGTGGCGGGCACCGGGCGACGTCGCCACGCCGCGAAGCTGACCGCCGCCGCGACCAGCACCGCGCCGCCGGCCCAGGCCAGCCATCCGAGGCCGTTCCCGTCCTCGTCGGGGGCGGCGGCCGGCGGGGTGGCCGGCGCGGCGGCGGTCACCGGGGCGGTCGGCACCGCGGAGGCCGCCGGGCCGGCGTGGCCGGAGGTGGCGTGCTGTTCGGCGGCGGCCACCAGCGCCGGATCCGGCTGGTCGACGGGGGGCTGCCAGCCGGACGGCGCGGCGGTCGGCCGTCCGGTGTAGCGGAAGGTCATGGTGCCCCGGACCGGCTCGCCGTCGGAGGCCACCGACAGGTAGCTCACCGCGTACTGGCCGGCCGCCGGCAGGTGGGCCAGCGTGACCACCGCCGGGAAGCCGGTGCTGTACTCCTTCGGCTCGAACTTGCCGTCGACCAGCAGGTACTCCCGGACCGGCTTGTCCAGGGGCCGGGGGGAGCCGTGCCGCCAGCCGTTGTCGACCCGGCCACCGCCGGGCCCGGTGACGGTGAAGTACGCGTTGGCCGCCACCTGCTCGGTGAAGTACAGCTCCACCGTCGTCAGCGGCTCGGCCACCGTGGCGTTGGCCGCCGGGGTGGACATCGCCAGGGTGCCGTGCGCCTGCGCCGCAGTGGTGGGCAGCAGGACCGCCGCCGCGGCGAACACGAGGGCGAGCAGGCCGGCGAGGGTACGCCCGGCGGGTCCGGTGGCTGGAGGGGGACAGCGCATCGGATCATCCTCACGAAGAGTGGACTTCAATCAATAGTTCACTAACTTTTTACGCAGATGGCAAAAGTTTTGGCTATGGCGTCCCAACCTGAGGTCGGGATGATCAAAACTCGTCCCCGGCTCCGCACCCCGCGTCCGGCCGGTCACGGTGGGCCTCCGTACCCGACCCCGGTACGGATGATCCGCCGACGCCTCCCGTCCGTACCAGTGGGCGGGGATGACGCCGGGTATGCCGTACGCTCACCCGGGACCTACTACACCCCGTCGTTACCGTTGGCGGACGACGGCGGAGCACGACAGGCGGCAGAACCGGACACGGAGGTGGCAGGTGGGCGACGACGACGCGGAGATCACCGCGTGGGCGCTGGCCGCCGGTCGGGGTGACCGGGAGGCCGCGGCCCGCTTCATCCGGGCGACCCAACAGCACGTACGACGGTTCGTCGCGCACCTGATCAGCCCGGCCGAGGCCGACGACCTCACCCAGGAGACGTACCTGCGGGCCATGCGCTCGCTGCCGTCGTTCGCCGCCCGTTCCTCGGCCCGTACGTGGCTGCTCGGCATCGCCCGCCGGACCGCCGTCGACCACGTCCGGGCGGCCACCTCGCGTCCGCGTACGGTGCCGCTGTCCGAGTGGCACGACACGCCGGACACCCGGGGCAGCGGCTTCGACGGCGAGGTGGTCCTCAACGACCTGCTGCTGGCCCTGCCCGCCGACCGTCGGGAGGCGTTCGTCGCCACCCAGGTCCTCGGCCTGTCCTACGCCGAGGCGGCCGAGGTGTGCGGTTGCCCGGTCGGCACCATCCGGTCCCGGGTCGCCCGGGCCCGCGAGGATCTCGTCGCGGCGGTCGAGGGGAACCCCCGGGCGATCCGTCACCGGCCGGGAAGCGCCGCCGGCTGACCGTCGCCCCCGGGCCGCGACCGTGCCCCGGGAGCCCACGGGAACCACCGCGCCCTGCCGGCCGACTACCCGTACATGGGGTGTGAGCAGTGGCGGGAGATCCTGTCGGCACAGTTGGACGGCGAGGAGACCCCCGCCGAGCGGATCGCGGCGGACGCGCACCTGGAGGGGTGCGCGGGCTGCCGGCAGTGGTGTGACCGGGCGGCGACGGTGACCCGGCGATCCCGCCTGACGCTCTCCACCACCGACCGCTGCGACCCGACTGTCGACCGGCCCGGCCGCCTGCGGTCGACGACCCC
Source organism: Micromonospora sp. (assembly GCF_048594385.1). Classification (NCBI taxonomy): domain Bacteria; kingdom Bacillati; phylum Actinomycetota; class Actinomycetes; order Micromonosporales; family Micromonosporaceae; genus Micromonospora; species Micromonospora sp. The sequence continues at coordinate 4,533 of NZ_JBMDWU010000532.1, forward strand.
GGCCACGGCAGGGTCGGAACCGAGGGTCACCGCGGCCGGCCCCGGTCTCGTCGACGTCGCGCTGGCCGCGCTCCCCGCCCCCCGCCGGATGCGGGACCGGGTGGTGCCGGTCCTGCGCACCGGGCTGGCCCTGATCGGCGCCCTGCAACTGGTGCTGGGGCTGGCCCAGGTCGGCCGGGGCCCGGCTGCCGGGCACGCCCACGGCGCGCTCGACACGCTGGCCTCCGGGCACCTGTGGCACGAGTCGGCCGCGTGGAACATCGCCGTCGGCGCGGGTTTCCTCTTCGTGGCCGCCCGGCGCGCCCCGACCGGGGGGCTGCTGCCGATGTTGAGCGCCTTCGTCGGCGCGCTCGTGCTGCTCTCGGCCAACGACCTGGTCACCGGCCGGGTGGAGCCGACCCGGCTGGTCAGTCACGGGTTCCTGGTCACCGGCTACCTGATCGTGGTCGCGCTGTCCCGGCCCCGGCTGCGGCCGGACGGGCCGGCGGGGCGGGGCCGGGGAGACCGGCCCGCCTGGCGGCTGCGTACGGACGACGTGCCCGCCGCCCCGACGGTACGCCTGCTGCCGCCGCACGCCGGCTCGGCGCGGACCCGCGACCGGTCGGCCGCCTGACCGCGACGCCACCCGGCCCGCCGGGTGGCGGCCGACGGCGCGTCCCGCCCGGCGGGACGGCCCGGTCACCCGGAAGGGCACGATCCCGACCGGCCGGAACTTTCGGTGACCGGTGACGGACCAACGGGACAGAGCATCGGCACAACGGAGGAAAAACCCATGCGTCCCACCGGTCCACTCGGCACGAATCGACGCGCGTCAGTCGTCTTCGCCGCCGCCACCGCCGCCCTGCTGGCCGTCGGCACCGCCGGCTGCGGCCCGGCCGACCCGGCGTCGGGCACCCCGTCGGGCGCCTCGGCACCGGCGAGCGCGTCCGCCGGGGTGATCACCATCCGGGACCCGTGGGTGAAGGCGGCCGACAAGGGCATGACGGCGGCCTTCGGGACCCTGGTCAACGACAGCGACGCCGACGTCACGCTCACCGGCGCCACCACCGAGGTGTCCGTACTGGAGCTGCACGAGATGACCATGAAGGACGGCACGATGGTCATGCGGCAGAAGCAGGGCGGCGTCGTGATCAGGGCGAAGGGCACCCACGTGTTGGAGCCCGGCGGCGACCACCTGATGCTGATGGACCTCCGCCGGCCGGTGCGGGCCGGCGACCAGGTCACCGTGACCCTCACCTTCGCCGACGGCCGGACCCAGCAGTTCACCGCCGTGGCCAAGCCGTTCACCGGGGCGCAGGAGAGCTACGCCCCCGGCCACGGCGCGCCCGAGCCGACCATGAGCGGTCAGCCGGCCCCGGGTGGACAGCCGACGACCGGCCCGACCTCGTGACCGGACACCCGCACGGGCGTACGGTGAGCCGGCGCGGCCTGCTCGCCGGCGGGGCACTGGCCGCAGGGGGCGCGCTGGCCGGCGGTGCGGTGGTCGTCGCCGGGCGGGACGGGCCGACCGGCGGGCCCGCCGTGCCGCAGCCGAGTCCGGTGGCGGCCGTCGGGGGCCTGGTCGAGCCGTTCCACGGGCCCCGGCAGGCGGGGGTGGCCACCGAACCGCAGGCCCACGCCGCGTTCGTCGCGTTCACCCTGCGACCGGGCACCGACCGGGCGGCGCTGGGCCGGCTGCTGCGGCTGCTCAGCGACGACGCGGCCCGGCTCACCCAGGGCCGGCCGGCGTTGGCCGACACCGAGGCCGAACTCGGGCTGCTGCCGGCGCGGCTGACCGTGACCTTCGGTTTCGGCCCCGGCCTGTACCGGGCTGCGGACGTCGACGACCGGCGGCCGGCGTCGGTGGCCGACCTGCCGGCGTTGCGGATCGACCGGCTCCGACCGGCCTGGTCCGGTGGGGACCTGCTGGTGCAGATCTGCGCTGACGACGCGGTCACCGTCGCACACGCCCAGCGGGTGCTGGTCTAGGACAGCAGGCCCTTCGCCACCGTCCGCTGGGTGCAGCAGGGCTTCCGGCGCAGCCCCGGCGTCGAGCCGGCCGGGCACACCCAACGCAACCTGTTCGGCCAGCTCGACGGCACCGCCAACCCCCGTCCCGGCAGCGCGTTGGACACCGCCGTCTGGGTACCCGACGGTCCGGACTGGCTACGCGACAGCACCACCCTGGTGGTCCGCCGGATCAGCATGAACCTGGAGACCTGGGACCTGCTCGGCCGTACCGACCGGGAACTGGCCGTCGGCCGGCGGCTCGACACCGGCGCCCCGCTCACCGGCACCGATGAACACGACGAACCCGACTTCGCCGCCGTCGGCGACGACGGGCTCACCGTCATCCCCGACTTCTCCCATCTCACCCGGGCCCGCGTCACCGACGACCGGTTGAGGATCCTGCGCCGCCCGTACAACTACGACGGTGTGCCCTCCCCGTAGGGGCACGCCGACAGCGGCCTGATCTTCGCCTCGTACCAGGCCGACGTCACCGCCCAGTTCCTGCCCATCCAACGTCGACTCGCCGACCGGGACCTGCTCAACGAGTGGACCACGCCGATCGGCTCCGCCGTCTTCGCCGTCCCGCCCGGCTGCCCGCCCGACGGGTGGATCGGCCAGCAGGTGCTGGGCTGAGCCGGCTGATGACGACCATGTCACCGTCGCGCCGGGTCGCCGGCCGGTTCGTCGCCGCACTGCTGGCCGGCATCCTGACCCTGTTCGTCGCCGCCACGCCGGCCCGCGCGCACAACGGCCTGCGGTCCGGCTCGCCGGCCCGGGACGCGACGCTGACCCGCGCGCCCACCGAGATCACGCTGGAGTTCATGGCGCGGCTCGACCCGACACTCACCACCATCGTGCTCACCGACGGGACGAAACGGCGTGTCCCCACCGGCGATCCGGTGGTCTCCGGCGCGACGGGAAGCGTCCGGGTGACCGGTCCCCTGCCCAACGGGACGTACACCGTCGCGTACCGGGTGGTCTCCGCCGACGGGCACCCGGTGCAGGGGTCGTACCCGTTCACCGTGGCGGACCCGGCCGGTCCGGCCGCCGCGCCGTCACCCGACCCGCCCGGCCCGTCGGCCGCCGCGGTCGCGCCGGGGCGCGGCGGTGGCCGGGCCACCGTCGTCGGCGTCACCGGCAGCGTGGTGGTGGCCCAGCTGGCGGCGGCGGCCGTGCTGCGTCGGCGGCGACGACAATCGTCACGCCCCTGAGGCGGCCCTCACCGGTACGCCGCAGGCGCTCCCGGTCCGCAGACGCACGCCGGGACGTCCGTTCCGTTGTGGACCGGTGACGTCGACGTCCCGGACATCTACCGGGAACCGCAGGGACGTCCGCCGCGACTACCTCGGCGGGCGACGCCGACCGCACGGACACCGGCCGACCCGCACGCACGGGGCGACCACCGGGCACCTCCCAACACATTCGATCGGATGGATATGTCTGTCACTGAGTTGTCCGACCCGCCGAGGCCGGAATCCGCGCCGTCCGCCGCCCCACCCGCCCGGCCGGCCCGGGGCGGGTCCCCGTTCGGCGCGCTGCTGCTGCGGCTGCACTTCTACGCCGGCGTCCTGGTCGCGCCCTTCCTGGTGGTCGCCGCGTTGACCGGGCTCGCCTACACGGTGGCCCCGCAGGTGGACACGGCGCTCTACGGCGACCGGTTGACCGTGACACAGGTGGGTGAGCGCCCGGTGCCGGTGGCCGACCAGGTCGGGGCGGCCCGCAACGCCCACCCGGAGGGCAGCGTCAGCGCGGTGCAGCCCGGCACGGGTGACCGGACCACGAGGGTGGTGTTCACGGTGCCGGAGCTTGCCGACAGGCAGCACACCGTGTACGTCGACCCGTACACCGGCCGGGTGCAGGGGCAGCTCACCACCTGGTTCGGGTCCACACCGGCCACCACCTGGCTGGACGACCTGCACCGCAACCTGCACCTGGGCGCGGTCGGCCGGCACTACTCGGAGCTGGCCGCGAGCTGGCTGTGGGTGCTCGCGCTCGGCGGGGTGGTGCTGTGGTGGCGTCGCCGCCGATCCTCCCGGGCCACCGCGCGGCACCTGCTCGTACCGGACCTGACCGCCGCCCGTGGGGTGCGCCGGACCCGGAGCTGGCACGCCACCACCGGGATCTGGCTCACCGTCGGCCTGCTGTTCCTCTCGGCCACCGGGTTGACCTGGTCCCGGTACGCCGGGGCGAACTTCGGCGCCGGTCTCGACGCGCTCGACGCCCGCGCCCCGCAGCTCTCCACCGCTCTCGCCGCCGGACCGGTCCCGACCGACACCGGCGGCGGCCACCACGGCGCCGCCGGGGCCGGCGGGGTGGTCGAGTCGGCCGCCTTCGACCGGGTGCTGACCGCCGCCCGGACGGCCGGGCTGGACGGTCCGGTCGAGATCGCCCCCGGCGCGCCGGGCTCGGCCTGGACGGTGACCCAGGTCGACAACACCTGGCCGGTCGCCAAGGACCGCGTCGCCGTCGACCCCACCACGGGCACGGTCACCGCCCGCAGCGACTTCGCCGACTGGCCGGTGCTGGCCCAGCTCAGTGGACTCGGCATCCAGGCCCACATGGGGGTGCTCCTCGGCCCGGTCAACCAGATCCTGCTCGCCGCGCTGGCCCTCGGGTTGCGCTGCGTCATCGTCTGGGGCTACCGGATGTGGTGGCAGCGCCGGCCCACCCGGGCGGACCGGCGGGCCCGCACCGGCACCGCGCCGCCCCGGGGTGGCGTCCGGGGCCTGCCCTGGTGGGCGGTCCTCGTCGGGGTACCGGTGGTGGCGGCGGTCGGCTGGGCGCTGCCCCTGCTCGGGTCGAGTCTCGTCGCTTTCCTCGTCGTCGACGCCGCCCTGGGGGTGGTGGCCCGACGACGCCGCCGGGACACCGCCCCCGACTCCCCCGTGCCGGCCGGCGGGTGACGTGCCGACGCCCGGCCGGCACGTCACATTCCCGAGGCGACGATTGACCGGCCGGGGGTCGCGCCGTTACGGTCGAACCACTATCTGCGGCGTCGCGAGGTAAGCCGGTGGGAATCCGGCGCGGTCGCGCCACTGTGAGCGGTTCCGTCGTCGACGGGTCCGCGAGCCAGGACGCTCGGTCGTCCGCAGCCTTGCGATGGGGACGCGTCATCCCCGGGAAGGTTCGAATCCCATGTCGAGTCCCACTCCTGCCCAGCCGCTGGTGCACCCCGTCGGGTCCGCCCGTCTGTGGTGGGCGGCCCTGGCCGTCGTCGGCGTACTCCTGCTGCTCACCTACCTGGTCGCGTTCGACCAGGGCGCGGTCTCGCGCAGCGGCATGTTCCTGCACGAGCTGATGCACGACGGCCGGCACCTGCTCGGTGTCCCGTGCCACTGACCCCTGCCCACAATCCACCCACCTTCGTCACCGTCCTGATCCGCGGGCTCCTCGCCGGCCTCGTCGCCGGCCTGCTCGCGGGCGGTTTCGGCTACCTAGTCGGTGAGCCGCGCATCGACGCGGCCATCGCGATCGAGGAGGCCGCCACGCACACCGGGCCGGTGGCCGACGACCACCACGGCGACGACCTGGTCGGCCGGGACGGGCAGCGGTTCGGCCTGTTCCTGGCCACCGGGTTGTTCGGGACGGCGATGGGTGGCCTGCTCGCGACCGCGTTCGTGCTGCTGCGCCGACGTTTCCCGGCCGCCGACGACGGCCGGTCGGCGTTGCTGCTGGCGGGCGGCGCCCTGCTCGGCGTGGTGCTCGTGCCGTTCGGGAAGTACCCGGCCAATCCCCCGGCGGTCGGCAACCCCGACACCATCGACCAGCGCACCGTCGCCTACCTGGCGTTGGTGGTGCTCGGCCTGGTGGCCGTCTGGGCGGGCACCCTGGGCTACCGGTCGGTCCGCGCCGACGCGCCGCCCTGGCAACGGTACGGCGCGGCCGTCGGCGGATTCGCCCTGGTCGCCGGCGTCGGGTACGTCGTCCTGCCGTCCTTCCAGGAGGTTCCGGACGACTTCCCGGCAACGCTGCTGTGGAACTTCCGGCTGGCGTCGCTCGGCACCCAGGTGGTGCTCTGGGTCGCCGTCGGTCTGCTGTTCAGCGCCCTGATGAGCCGCCGTCCCGCAGGGCCGCGCCCCGACGACCGGGCCGGCGAGCCCCTGTCCGGTCAGGCCACGCCGGCCCGCCCGTGACCTCGACCAGCCTGCGGCTGGTCGCCCACGCCCACACCGGCGCGCTACGACGGGCGGTGTTCGGCGCGGGAGACGACGACCTGGACGAGGGCGGCCGACAGGCCGCCCTCGCCCTGGCCGGTCACGGGCGGACCGGGCCACTGGGCACGGTGGACACCTGCCTGACCAGCCCGGCGAGCGCGGCGGTGCAGACCGCGTACGCCCTCGGGTTACGGCCCACCGTCGAGGCCGCGCTGGCCGACTGCGACTACGCCGGCTGGGCCGGGCGCAGCCTGACCGACGTCGGGGAACGGGAGCCCGGGGCGCTGCGCCAGTGGTGGGAGACGCCCGAGGCGGCACCGCACGGCGGGGAGTCCCTTGCCGCGCTGCGCGAGCGGGTCGGCGCCTGGCTCGACGACCGGCTCGGGCCGGGCCGGCGGATCGTCGCGGTGACCCATCCGATGGTGGTCCGGGTGGCGATCGTGCACGCGCTCGACCTGCCGATGGCCGCCCTGCCCCGGCTGGACGTCACCCCTCTGGCGGTGGTGCGCCTCAGCCGGTACGGCCCCCGCTGGCAGCTCCGGTTCGCCGCGCCGGTCGGGCCGCAGGACCGGCCCCCGCGATGACCGGCCGGTCCGCCTCCGGCGAATCCGGTGGCGGTACTCCCCGGATGGTGGCGAGACTCGACGGGTGCCAGAACAGGACCGTTTCCGCGTCGCCGTCGGTAGCTGGGCGGCCGGCGGCCCGGACTCGGCGCAGGCCGCCGTGCTCGCCCGCCGGCTGGCCGGCGACGGGCTGACCACGGTGGTGCTCGTCGAGGGGGTCAGCGACCGTGGCGCGGTCGAGGCGCTGGCCGTACGGCGTGGCCGCGACCTGCCCGGCGAGGGCGTCTGCGTTCTGCCGATCGGCGGTGCGATGAGCGCCGGCCGGTTCCTGCGGCTGCTCGGCCCGCCGGGTCTCGGCCTGGCCGTCCGGGGGCTGTGCGACGAGGCCGAGGAGGGCTGGTTCCGACGCGGCCTGGAGCAGGTCGGTCTCGGCGTCGACCTGGACCGGCCCGCGATGGAGGCGCTCGGCTTCCCGGTGTGCGTCGCCGACCTGGAGGACGAACTGATCCGCGCGTTGGGTCCCGCCGGAGTCGAGGACGTCCTCGCCGCCGAGGGTGACCTGCGCCGGTTCCGGGTCTTCCAGAATCAGCCCGCCCAGCGCGGCCGGTCCGTCGAGCGACAGCTGCGCCGGTTCCTGGGCACCACCAGCGGCCGCAAGGCCCGGTACGCTGCCGCGCTGGTGCACGCCCTCGACCCGGACCACGTCCCCCGGCCGTTGGACCGGCTGCTTCCCGCCCGGCCGCACCGCACGGACTGACCCCGACGCGCCCGGGCGGCAGGGCACGGCAGCCGGCTGCGGGGCGGCGACGGGTAGGGTCGCGCAGATGACCGGTGACCCGCCGCTGCTCGCTGCCGACGATCCGCTGGCGGTCGCGGTGAGCGGGGCGATCCGCGACGGTGACCTGACCCGACTGCGGTCGCTGCTCGGCGCACACCCGGGGTTGGCCGCCGGACGCATCGTCGACCGGGTCGGCGGGGTCCGTACCCTGCTGCACGTGGTCACCGACTGGCCGGGCCGGTTCCCACGCGGTGCCGACACCGTCGCCGCGCTGGTCGCCGCCGGCGCCGACGTCGACGCCCGGTTCGCCGGGCCGCACCGGGAGACCCCGCTGCACTGGGCGGCCAGCTGCGACGACGTGGACGTCGTCGACGCCCTGCTGGACGCCGGTGCCGACATCGAAGCTCCCGGCAGCGTGATCGCCGACGGCACGCCGCTTGCGAACGCGCGGGCCTTCGCCCAGTGGCGGGCGGCATACCGGCTGGTCGTCCGGGGAGCCCGCACCACCCTCGTCGACGCGGCGACGCTCGGCCTGCACGACCGGGTGCAGCGGGCCTGCACCGGCGACGACGTGCCGTCGACCGACGAGATCGACTGGGCGTTCTGGGGTGCCTGCCACGGCGGGCGGCAGTCCTGCGCCGGGTACCTGTGGACACGCGGCGTGCGGCTCAACCGGGTGCCGCCGTGGGAGCACCGTACGGCCCTGGACGCGGCCGTCCGGCGCGGCGCCACCGAACTGGTCGGCTGGCTGCGGGCGCGGGGCGCCGTCACCGCCGCCGAGCTGGGCCCGCCCGACGCCACCGGCTGACCCGGGGCCCACCCACCACGCGTCACGACGGGACGGCTCCGCCGGCAGGGGCTACTCCCCGGCGGCCAACTGCTCCTTGGCGTCGTCGTAGCCGGCCGCCGCCGGCGCGTCGGTCGGCGCGTAGATCACCCGGATCACCCCGGTCGGGTACACCTCGGTCGTGGTCACCCGCAGGTGGTACGGGGTGTCCCCGTCGTCGAACAGCCTGCGGCCCTTGCGCGCCGCCACCGGGTGCACCAGCAGCCGCAGTTCGTCGACGAGCCCGGCGGCGAGCAGTTGCTGCACCACGGAGATCGAGCCGGGGATGAGGACGCCGCCGACCCCTGGGTCGGCGCGCAGCGCGGTGACCACGTCGACGAGGTCACCGTCCAGGACCTCGGAGTTACGCCAGGGCAGCTCCCTCGCCTGCCGCGTGACGACCACCTTGCGCAGGTCGCCGAGCTGCTTGGCGAAGGGCGCGTCGTCGCCACCGGCGGCCTCCCGGTCGGGCCACGCCCCGGCGAAGCTGTCGTAGGTCTCCCGGCCGAACAGCAGCAGGTCGGCGGCGTCGTAGTCCGCGCTGACGGCCCGCCCCATGTTGTCGTCGAAGTACGGGAAGTGCCAGTCGGGGTCGATCTCGGCCACGCCGTCGGCCGAGATGAACAGCGTGGAGATGACCTTTGCCATCGGAAGGGTCCCTTCGGGTCGGTAACCGGACCGGCCCAGCATCCCAAACTCCTCGATCGGACACGGCCCATCCCCCGGTCGACACCTGGACCACCGCTCGGAAAAAGATCGTGGCGGGTGGTGAAACCCGGGGGCGCTTCCGGACGTCCTGAGGGGTGAGTCGGGTACCGGCGGCGACCACCGGGCCGGTACGTCGACCTGGATCCCCCACCAGAAGGAGCGAACGATGTCGACGAAACGATGGCTCGCGGGCGTCGGGTTGCTGGCCCTGACCGGCACGATGGCGGCCTGCGCCCAGGCTCGGCCCGGTGCCGACGCGCCTGTGGCCGAGCCGCAGCGCAAGCCGGCGGCCGTGGCGGTGGGGCTGTCCGCCACCCCGCCGCAGAAGAGTTCCGCCCCGCGCGGGTTCACCGGCACCCGGCAGTACACGATCGTCCGGGTCGGTTCGTTCGAGGGCGGCCTGTCGCTGACCGACTCCGGACGGTTGGCCGAGGTCGACGACGACCAGGGGCGGCAGCTGTTCGTGCCGACCCCGCTGGGCGGTGGGAAGTACCTGATCAAGTCGTACGCCCGGACCAGTGCCGGTCCGCTGTGCTGGCGGGTGCATAATCCGGGCAACAGCCAGCCGCTGGTGGTGCAGGCCGCCACCTGCCGGACCGACGACGCGCGCCAGCAGTTCGAGATCTTCGCGGCGGCCGGCAGCACGCCGTCGTACCTGATCAGCAGCGCCGGGGCGTTCCTGCGGACCTCCGCGCGCTCTGGCCTCATCCTCGAGGAGTTGGGTGACGCCCCGCCGACGAGCAGTTTCCGGTTCACCGATAACGGGCCGGCACCGGCCGGTCGGTGACGAGGGGCCGGTCGGGTCGGCCGGGGCCGCGCCCAGGCCGATCCGACCGGAACGGGGCGTGACAGGGGCGGGCGGGGCCGGGCGGGCTGCCCGCAGGCGGGGACGGGACCAGAGGCGAGCGGGTGGGTGGAGAGCGTGATCGATGCGTGACGCCGAGGAGTTCGACGCGTTCTACGCCTCGTCGGCCCAGCGGGTGCTGGGGCAGGTGTACGCGATGGTCGGCAGCCGTACCGAGGCCGAGGACGCGGTGGCCGAGGCGTACGCCCGCGCCTGGAGCCGCTGGTCGACGGTGCGGGAGTGCGACAGCCCCGAGGCGTGGGTGCGCAAGGTGGCGTACCGGATCGCGGTGAGCGCCTGGCGCAAGACGGTGAACCGGGTGCGGGCCCACCGCCGGGAGGCGGTCGCCCAGCAGGTCGATGCCGTCTCGGTCGATCATGTCGTGCTGGTCGAGGCGTTGCGGCGCATCCCCAGCGAGCAGCGCCGGGCCATCGTGCTGCACCATCTGGTCGGCCTCAGCGTGGCCGAGATCGCCGTGGAGACCCGGGCGAATCCGAACACCGTCAAGACCCGGCTGGCCCGGGGCCGCCGGGGCCTGGCCGGGTACCTGAGCGGCGACGAACACCAGACGACGGCGGGGAGGGGCCATGGGGTCTGACGACATGCTCGACGACGCCCTGCGGGGGCTGGCCCGGCACGCCGGGCAGACCGGTCGGCTCGCCACGGTCACCGAGGTCCGTCGGCGGGGCGACCGCAGGCGTCGGCAGCGGCACGTCGCGACGGCCGCGGTGGGGGTCGTCGTGCTGGGGGCGCTGGGGGCCGGTTTCGCCGTGGCCCGCCTGGCGGGGCCGCCGCAGGCCACCCTGCCCGTCGGTCCGCCCGCCACGACGTCGACGCCCCCCACGGCGACCCCGTCCACCGGGCCGACTCCGCGTACCCCGGCCACCGGCGGGCCGACGTCCGGGTCGACGGGCGCCACACCGGGTACGACGCAGGGTTCGGCGTCCGCCGATCCGCTGCGGCTCGGGCAGCGCCGGTTCGCCCTGGTCCGGTCCGCAGCCGCGGAGGGTGCGGTGTCCCTGCTCGACGACGGCCGTCTCGGTGAGGTCGACGGTGACGAGGGCCGGTCGCTGTTCGTCTTCGTGCCCCAGGGTTCCGGCACCTACCTGGTCCGGACCGCCGAACCGGACGCCGACGGCGACCTGGCCTGCTGGCAGGTCCGGTCGTCGGGTTCCCAGCCGCTCACCGTGGCAGGGGCCCCGTGCGCGCCGACGGAGCCGCGGCAGCTGTTCTCGATTGCCGTCGACGGCACGGCCGGCGGTCAGCGGACCTACGCCATCAGCAACAACTCGGCGTACCTCCAGTTCTCCAGCCGTCGCGGGCTGATCCTCGAGGAACTGGGCGACGCCCCGCTGACCACCGTGTTCCGGTTCGTCGACAACGGCCCCGCGCCGCAGGGCTGACCCCGGCGGGGCGCGGTTGGGCCGCGCTCACCGCCGGGGCAGGCTGGCCACCCAGCGGTCCAGTTCCGTCGGGGAGTCGAAGCGCAGCACGGGCGGTCCGGTGGGGTCGGCCTGCCAGGTCCGCATCCGGCGGCGGGCCCGGCCGAACGCGCCGACGTGCCAGACCAGGATCGAGTCCCGGGACAGTACGCTGCCGAGCGTCTCCCGGTTGCCGTTGCAGATCACCTCGCCGGTCACCAACCGGCTGACGGTGCGGCGCAGTAACCGCCCGAAGGACCGCCAGCGCGGGTAGTCGAGGGCGACGACCAGGTCGGCACGGGCCAGCGGCACGTCCCGCCACCCGTGGTAGGCCCCGTCGATGATCCACTGTTCGCCCCGGCAGATCTGCGTGATCCGGTCGCGTTGCTGGGCCACCGGCACCTCGACCCAGCCGGGCAGCCACAGCAGGTCGTCGACGGGGTGCCAGGGCAGTCCCAGCCGGTCGGCCAGCCGCGCGGCGAGTGTGGACTTGCCCGCGCCGTACACCCCGTAGACCAGGATGCGGGACGGTGCGCTCATCCGGGCAGCCTACGCAGCGGGTACGGGGTCCGCACGGGGTGCCCGGGGCGGCCCGGCGCGAAGGTCGCCGGGCGCGGACGGCCGGGCGTCGGTCGGCACGGCGGGCGTCGATGCCTCTTGTCGGAATCTCCCGCCGTCCATTAGTTTGTTTAACATCCAGACCAACTAGCTCCACCTCCACCTGCGAATCCACCACCAGCCCTTTCCAAGGGGGACCGATGACACCCCAGCAACCCGGCTCGACGCCCTCGCGCCGCCACTTCCTCGGCCTGGTCGGCCTCGGCACGGCCGCCATCGCCGGCGGCCCCCTGCTCGCCGGGTGCTCCGAGAAGCCGGCCGGCTCCGGCGCCGCGCAGAACCTGGACTCCTACGCCGGCCTGCTGCCGACGCAGAAGGACCTCGCCCAGAGCATCAAGCCCGACATCATCGGCACCCGACCGGTGCCCGACGGCTACACGAAGTACCCGTCCTCGTTGGTCGACGCGATCACCGAGCGGCCCGGCACCAGCGGCAAGGAGATCACCGCGATGACCCCGGCCTGGGGTCCGGCTCCGCCCGGGGTCGCCCAGAACGCCTACCTCCAGGCGGTCAACGCGGAGCTGGGCACGCCGGTCAACTTCACCATCCAGGACGGCAACACCTACGCCGACAAGCTCAACGCGATGCTCGGCGCGCGGGACGTCCCGGAGCTGCTGTGCGTGCCGGGTTGGGAGGTGCAGAAGATCCCGCGCTTCTCCGAGGCGATCAAGGTGCTCTTCGAGGACCTCACCGACTACCTCAAGGGCGACGCGGCCAACGCGTACCCGATGCTGGCCTCGTTCCCCACCGGCGCCTGGCGCAACTCGCTGTGGAACGAGCGGCTGATGGCCGTGCCCAACCCGACCGACGGGCCGTTCCCCTGGGCGTTGTTCACCCGCAAGGACCTGCTCGACGCACGCGGGCTGGCGGTGCCGGCGTCGCTCGACGACCTGCTCTCCGTGGCCAAGCAGGTCACCGACCCGGCCAAGAAGGTGTGGGCGTTCGACAACGTCTTCGACATGATCCAGATGTACCACAAGGTGCCGGCCTCCAAGCAGGGCTGGCGGCTCAAGGCCGACGGGACCCCGGAGTTCAAGTACGAGACCCCGGAGTACCGGCAGGCCCTCGAGGTGATGGCCAAGATCTACAAGGACGGTCTGGTCCACCCCGAGATCATCGCCAGCAAGGGCGCGGACAGCGCCCAACTGTTCGCCAAGAACGGCGCGATCGTCTTCACCCGCAACGGGGTGGGCTTCTGGCAGGGCGCCCAGGCCGAGCACCAGAAGGTCAACCCCAAGCTGAACATCCAGCCGGTGCCGATCTTCTCCGCCACCGGCGGCGACCCCCTGGTCTGGGGCGACGACGAGCCGATCTCCTTCACCTTCGTCAAGAAGGGACTGGGCAAGGAGCGGGTCGAGGAGCTGCTGCGGATCATGAACTGGTGCTCCGCACCGCTGGGCTCGCAGGAGGCGCAGCTGCGTGACTACGGAGTGGCGGGCAAGCACCACACCAGCACGCCGAACGGGCCGGTCAAGACCGACCTGGCGTTCAAGGAGATCGCCAACCAGTACTTCTTCATCAGCGGGCGCAACCCCACCATCGGTCCGTACCCGGAGACCCCGAACTACGTGCCGGACCTCCTGACCTACTCCAACAACATGGTGAAGTACCTGGAGAAGGACCCCTGGGACGGGGTGAAGCTGGAGATGCCGGCCGCGTACAAGGCCAACCAGGTGCCCACCGAGGACAAGTTCACCGACGTGCTGCGCGGTCGCCGGCCGCTCTCCGACGCCGACGCCATCGTGCAGGAGTGGAAGGCCAACGGGGGCGAGGAAGCGCGGGAACTGCTCGCCAAGTCCCTGCCCAAGGCCGGGCGATGACCACTCGCGACACCACCGTCGTGGGCGGGGGCGACCGGACCCGGCCCCAGCGCCCCCCCCGGCAGCCACGCGGGCGCCGCCCCGCCCGCCGTCGCCGGGTGCCGCTGCGCACCCGGCTCGCCCGGGACTGGCAGCTGCTGCTCATGGTGACGCCCGGGTTCCTCGTCCTGCTGGTCTTCAGCTACCTGCCGATCCTGGGCAACGTCATCGCCTTCCAGGACTACAACCCCTACCTGGGGGACAACCCGTTGCAGGCGTTCGCGAACAGCAACTGGATCGGCTTCGGGCAGTTCCAGCTGTTGTTCGAGGACTCGGCGTTCTGGGACGCGCTGCGCAACACCCTGGCCATCACCGCGTTCCAGTTGGTCTTCTTCTTCCCGCTGCCGATCTTCCTGGCGATCATGCTGCACAACCTGCTGTCCACCCGGTGGCGCACCTTCGTGCAGACCGTCGTCTACCTGCCGCACTTCTTCAGCTGGGTGCTCGTGGTCAGCTTCTTCGTCGCCATGCTCGGCGGCGCCGGCCTGCTCGCGCAGACCATGCGCGAGGCCGGCATGCAGCCGTGGAACGTGATGACCAACCCGGACACCTTCATCATCCTGGTCACCGCCGAGGCGGTCTGGAAGGACGTCGGCTGGGGCACCATCGTCTTCCTCGCCGCGCTGTCCACCATCGACCCCAGCCTCTACGAGGCGGCGGCGGCCGACGGCGCCGGCCGGTGGCGGCGGCTGTGGCACATCACCCTGCCCGGCCTGCGCCCGGTGATCGTGCTGCTGCTCATCCTGCGGCTGGGCGACGCGCTCTCGGTCGGCTTCGAACAGTTCCTGCTGCAACGCGACGCGGTGGGCCGGCAGGCCGCCGAGGTGCTCGACACCTTCGTCTACCACTTCTCCATCGCCACCGGGAACTACGGCTACGGCGCGGCGGCCGGCCTGTTCAAGGCGGCGATCGGGCTCGGCCTGATCCTGGCCGCCAACCGGGTCGCGCACATGCTCGGCGAACGGGGGATCTACTCGAAATGACCACGACTGTCGCACGGAGGGCCCGCGTGGGGCGCGACCGCCGGCCGGTGTGGGAGGAGCCACCGACCCGGATCGGCCAGGGACTCAAGGCCGCCTTCCTGGCCCTGCTCGTGCTCAGCGTGCTCTTCCCGCTCTGGGTGATCCTGGTGACCAGCCTGTCCTCCCGGGAGGCCCTCGCCGAGGCCGGCGGCCTCGTCGTCGTCCCCCGGGGCATCGACACCGCGGCCTACGAGACGATCTTCGCCGGTGGGGCGGTCACCCGGGCGCTGTGGATCAGCACGCTGGTCACCGTCATCGGCAGCGCGCTGGCGTTGACCGTGACCGTGCTGGCCGCGTACGGGCTGTCCCAGCCGCGTTCGGTCGGCTACCGCTGGCTTCTGGTCTACTTCCTGATCCCGTTCCTGGTCTACCCGCCGCTGGTGCCGAAGTACCTGGTGGTGACCGGGCTCGGTCTCAAGGACACCATCTGGGCGCTGATCCTGCCGCCGGCGATCAGCGTGTTCAACCTGGTCGTGGTGCGGGGCTTCTTCCAGGGCATCCCGCAGGAGCTGTTGGACAGCGCCCGGGTCGACGGGGCCAGCCACTTCCGTACCCTGGTGCGGATCGTGCTGCCGTTGTCCCGGGCGGTCATCGCCGTGGTGGGGCTGTTCTACGCGGTGAGCTACTGGAACGTCTGGTTCGACGCGCTGCTGTTCATCGACCGCAACGACATGTACCCGATCCAGCGGGTGCTGCAGAGCTACCTGCTGGCCGGCCAGGCCCCGCACACCTCCGGCGGCACCACCGGGGTGTCCATGCCACCGACCGAGGCGATCAAGATGGCGGTGGTGGTGCTCACCGTCGCTCCGATCGTCGCGGTCTACCCGTTCATCCAACGGCACTTCATCAAGGGCGTGCTGATCGGCGCCGTGAAGGGCTGACCGCTGCGGCGGGACCGGGTCGGCGGGGGTGCCGGCCCGCGTGCGACAGTGGGCGTTTGTGAGCACACTTGCCGTACGCGGGCTGACCCGCCGGTTCGGCGCGCTGGTCGTCCTCGACGACGTACGTTTCCAACTCGACGCGGGTCAGGTCGCCGTCGTCGTCGGGCCCAACGGCTCCGGCAAGACCACCCTGCTGCGCTGCGTCGTCGGGGCGGACCGTCCGGACGAGGGTGAGGTCCTGCTCGACGGCCGCCGCTGCGACGAGACCGACCCCCGGGTCCGGGCGGCGGTCGCCGCCGCCCTCGACGACATCGACTTCTTTCCCGACCTGTCCGTCGTGGAACACCTCGAACTACTCGCCTACGCCCACGGTGGCACCGCCGGACCCGTCGCGGAGGTGCTCGCCGAGCTGGCTCTCGAACCGGCCCGCGACCAGCTTCCGGCGACGCTGTCCAGCGGGCAGCGCCGCCGTCTCGCCCTCGCCTCCTGCTTCGTGCGCCCGCGCCGGTTGCTCGTCCTCGACGAGCCGGAGCAGCGCCTCGACGTCCGGGGCCGGGCCTGGCTGGCGCAGCGGCTGCTGCGGGAGAAGGCGGCCGGCACGGCGGTGCTGATGGCGTCGCACGACACCGAACTGATCGACGCGGTCGCCGACCGGCGGATCGAGATCGGCGGTTGAGGTGACGTCGACCAGGACCTTCCCGCCGGCGGTGGTGGGGCCCACGCCCCGGCAGCTGCGGGCCCGGCTGCGACGGGCCCGGCGCCGCCACCATCCCGGCTCGCTGGGCGAGGTGCTCACCGACGCCTACGTCGTGGTCCTGTTCGTCGCCCTGTACGGCTGGTTCGCGGTCGCCGCGATCCGTGACCACCTGGCGGCCCCACAGGTCGCCCGGACCGACCCGGGTGACAGGTACTGGATCGCCGTAGCCGCGGTGACGGCGGGGGCCGGGCTCGTCTGGTGGGGCCTGCGGCTGACCGGACCGCTGCTGGTCACCCCGGCCGCCCAGGCCTGGCTGGTCAGCTCCCCGGTGGACCGGCGGGCGTGGCTGCTCCCCCGGTTCGGCGGCCTGGTCGGCGGCGGCACCGTGGGTGTGGGGCTGCTGGCGGTGGCAGCCGCGTACGCCGGTGGACGCGACCGCCCCGCCGACCTGGGCTGGGCGGCGCTGGCCGGCCTCGCCTGCGGGGCCACCGCGACCGGGTGGGCCGTCGTCGCCCAGGGCGTGGCCCCCACGCCCCGCTGGGCGGGCCGATTGGGCGTCGGCCTGTCCGCCGCCGGCGCGGCGATCGCGGTGCTGGTGGTGCTCGGGCACGCCACCGGAGGGTCCCTCCCGCTGCCGCCGGTGCCGCTCACCCCCATCGTCGGCCTGGTGCTGTTGCCGGTCGCGATGGCGTCGACCGTCGACGCGTACCGGCGGCTGCCCCGGGTGGACCGGGCGGCGCTGACCACCGGGGCGCAGTTCGCCAACGCCGCCACCACCGCCGCCGTGCTGCTGGACCCGTCGCTGCTCGCCGCGCTGGTGGAGAGCCGCCGGTGGCGCGCGGTCGGCCTGGTACGCGGCCGGCCGTTGCGGGCCGGCGGCCGGTTCGCGGTGCTGCTGCAGGCGGAGGTACGCCGGTTGTCGCGCCGTCGGGGCGCCCTCGTCGGCTGGGCCGGGGCACTGCTGGCCATGTACGCCGTCGCCGTGGCGCTGCCGTCGATCGCGGGTCCCGCGCACCTGGTCCTGGCGTACCTTGCGACCGGTCGGCTCACCGGCGGGCTGCGCGCGGTGAGCCGGTCGGCGGGGCTGCGGCGGTCCCTCGGCGGCAACGACACCCTGCTGCGGCTGACGCACCTCGTCGTGCCGGGTGTCGGCGCCACCGTGTGGTATCTGGCCACCCTGCCGGCGCTGCGGCCGGTGCCCGTCCCGCTCGACGCGGTGCTGCTGCTCGGGGTGGTGACGGCCGCCTTCTGGGCCGGCACCCGCCCAGCCATGCGGTACGGCGGGGCGATGGTGAACACCCCGTTCGCGATGGTGCCCGTCGACCTGGTCCGTCAGGTGCTGCGCGGCCCGGACCTGGTCGCCGTGCTGGTGGTCGTCCAACTGCTCGCCCGGTGACGGTGGCGGCCTGGCGCTCAGCGGGCCGGCAGGCAGACCTTCCCGGTGAACGCCGGGTCGGGTTGCCGGTTGCCCGCCCAGGCCGGGTTCGCCTCGATCGGCAGCGGCGGCGCCTGCCAGGCGGCGGCGAAGCTCTGCATCAGCGGGTACTCGGCCCGGGTGCGCGCGATCGGCTTGCCGATCAGGAAGTCGATCAACCGGTCCTGGAGCAGTCTGCGGTCCAGCAGGCCACCGTGCACGCCGGGGATCTGGTAGACCGGAATTCGGCTGTACTCCCCCGGTGGCGCCTCGGTAGCCGTCGCGGTGGGCAGGAAGGCGACGATCCGGACCCCCGGTACGGGACACATCAGCTGGTTGCGGTAGAACGGCGCGTCGTCGAGCAGCGACCGGATGAACGGCTCGTCCGGGCCGCCGCCGACGTCGGCGAGCCCGAAGATGGCCCGCAGTTGCCAGCCGGTGACCACCCCCCAGCCCTCGTCGTGGTGCGGGGGCGGGTAGTAGGCCCGACCGGCGTAGATCAACGGGCTGAACATGACGAGGATGTCGACCGCCGGGTCGTGCCGCCGGGCCAGATAGGTGCGGGCCACCATCGCCCCCTCGCTCTCCCCGATCAGCGCCACCTGCCGTCCGGTACGCCGGTGCAGCAGTTCCACCTGCCGGGCGAGCAGCGCCACGCTGTCCGCCATCGACCGGGTGGTGTCCGCCGACCGGTACGCGAGCGGCCTCCCGCCGGGGTCGAGCCCCCGGTAGGAGAAGCGCTGCACCCGGGGGTCGGACGGCTGCTCACCGCCGTAGTCCGAGCCGTAGCCGGTGAGCACGATCACCGCGTGGGTGACCGCGGCGGGCAGCGGTCGTTCCAGCACCGCCGTCCTGATCCACTGCTCGTTGCCCGGGACCAGCTCCGTCACCGGCGGGATGACCAGCGGAACGGCGACGGCCAGCAGCGCCGCCAGCGGGGTCACCGGCACCCGGGCCCAGCGCACCCGCGAGGGCAGCAGCGCCGCCCGGACGGTCCGGTTCCACAGCACCCCGTTGAGCGCCCCCGCCACCCCGGCCACCGGCACCGTCCACCAGCCGGGCACCACCCAGCACAGCGCACCGGCCACGGTCAGCACCACGAAGTTCAGCAGCGACCAGCCGACCAGCGAGATCGACGGCAGCCCCCGCCACCAGTGCTCCACCACGGCCACCCGTTGCAGGAACGGCGCGAGCAGGAACATCGGCAGCAGCGACGCCAGCAGCACCCAGGACAGGGCGACCACCGACGCCGCCACCGAGATCGCCGCCCAGGGCGCGACGAACCCGCCGACCAGCACGCCGAGCACGACGTTGCGGCGCAGCAGCCAGCCCAGTGACGGCCGGGGCACCCCGGCCGGCCAGGCCAGCCGCACCAGGCCGGTGGTGAACAGGCCCCGGGCGACCAGCACGTAGGTCAGCCAGAGCGCGAACTCCCACCACGACCGGTGGTAGACGTAGAGCCACCGCAGGTCGTGGTAGGTGTCGTACGGCCACAGGGCGGTGAGCTGCGGGGGGATGCCCTGGGCGGCCCGGAATCCGAGGGCGACCAGCACGGTGGCCTCGATCATCGGCACCAGGCTGGTCACCAGCAGCAGCCCGACGAACCTTCGATTCAAGACCACCCCGTTCCGCCGCACCGTGCGCGATCGCGTCTCTCGCAGGCTCCACCGGAACGACGGCCGGCGTCGGCGAATCCGGCACATTGCCCCGGTTCGACCGACGCCGGTGTGTCGGCGACGACGCGCCCGCGTCGCCCGGGCGGGCCGGGGGGCGCGGCCGACGGGGCCGGTCCGGGGTACCCCGGACCGGCCCCGTCGTGGATCACTGGACCAGGCAGACTCCCCCGTTGAACTGGAACGCGGCCGGACGTGGGTTGCTCGCGCCGGAGGTGCCCTGGACGCCGAAGCTGACCGTGCTGCTCTGCGGCACGCTCCCGTTCCAGGCGACGTTGCGGGCGGTGACGGCGGCGCCGGACTGGGTGACCTGCGCGTTCCAGGCGTTGGTGATCCGCTGGTCGGCCGCGAAGGACCAGGTCAACGTCCAACTGGTGACCGAGAATCCCAGGTTGGTGATCGACACCTCGGCGGTGAACCCGCCGTTCCACTGGTTGGGCTGCCAGACGACCCGGCAGGAGACGGGCGGCGGGGTGCCCGGCGGCGTGGTGGGCGGGGGCGTGGTCGGCGGAGGCGTGGTGGGCGGAGGCGTCGTCGGGGGCGGGGTGGTCGGTGGCTGGGTGGTGGGTGGCGGGGTGGTGTCCTTCGGCGGGAAGCGCAGGATGCGGTCGTCGGTCGACGCCGGGGTGCCACGCCCGTCCCGGTTGCTGGTGGTGACCCAGAGCCAGCCGTCCGGCCCGTACTCGACGGTGCGCAGGCGGCCGTAGGCGCCGGTCAGCTCGGCGGTCGGGGTGCCGACCCCGCCGGTGCCGGTCAGCGGCACGGTCCACAGCCGGGTGCCGCGCAGGGCGGCGACGAAGAGCCGGTTGCCGGCGACCGCCGCGCCGCTCGGGGACGCCTCCGCGGTCGTCCAGACCAGCAGCGGGTCCCGGAACCGGGGGTCGTTGGCCCGGCCCTCGACCGTGGGCCAGCCGTAGTTGCCGCCGGCCACGATCTGGT
Source organism: Micromonospora sp. (assembly GCF_048594385.1). Lineage (NCBI taxonomy): Bacteria > Bacillati > Actinomycetota > Actinomycetes > Micromonosporales > Micromonosporaceae > Micromonospora > Micromonospora sp. The sequence goes on from NZ_JBMDWU010000532.1 coordinate 24,919, forward strand.
TCACCTCGTCCCAGGTGTTCTGCCCGAACTCGGCGGCGTAGAGCCGACCCTGGGCGTCCCAGGTCAGGCCCTGCACGTTGCGGTGTCCGAGGCTGTAGACCAGGGAGCCGGCCGTCGGGTTGTCCGAGGGCGCGGAGCCGTCCGGTCGCATCCGGAGGATCTTGCCGTTGCGGCTCTGCGGGTTCTGCGCGTTGGCGGTCTGCCCCGCGTCACCGACCCCGGCGTAGAGCATCCCGTCAGGGCCGAAGGCGATCCGCCCGCCGTTGTGGATGGTGGAGCGGGCCAGGCCGGTGAGGATCGGCTCCTGGTTCTGCGGGGCGCTGAGCCGGAACCGGACGATCCGGTTGTCGGTGGTGGTGGTGAGGTAGACGTAGACGTAGCCGTCCTGGGCGTACCCGGGGGAGACCGCGAGGCCGAGCAGGCCGCCCTCGCCGCTGGCGTTCACGCCGGAGATCTGCGCCACCTGCTCCGGGGCCTGCCCGGGACGGACCCGCACCACCTGGCCGGAGTTGCGCAACGCGGTCAGGGCGCTGCCGTCGGGCAGGAAGTCCATCCCCCAGGGCACGGTCAGGCCGGTGGCGACCACCTGGGGGCGGGTGAAGTCGAAGTCGCCGACGGCCAGGGTCGTGGCGGCCGGTGCCGGGTCGGCCGGCGCGGCCCCGGCGAGCGTGGCGGTGCCGACGCCGGTGGCCGCCAGCCCCGCCACGACCGCCGCCGCCACCATCGAACGGACTCTCACGTCGGGCACCTCCGAAGCAGTAAGTGACTTGCGTCAATATAGCCTGACCTCGGTGAAAGCCGCAGCGGTGGACGAACCCGACTCCTGCCGGCGGCCCTCCCGCCGACGCCGACCGGCACCGCGGGCCTGTCGGGGGCAGCGGCTAGCATCCGCCGGTGACCCTCACCCCTGACGACCTGACCGGCTACGTCGAGCGTGACCTCGACGCCGATCTCGCCCGCTGGTTCGCCGACCGCCCACCGGTCGTCGTGCCCGACCCGGCCCGCCCGGTGACGCCGATGCTCGACCGGCTGCCACCGCCGGCCGCCACGGCGTTGGCGGCGTTCGACCGCCGGGTCCGGTCCGGCCGGATGCCCCAGTTCCTCGACATCCACGACTGGTCCTACGGCTTCGACTTCGCCGGGAACGACTGCCAGCTCCTCGACGCCGACTACCGGCCGACGCTCACCGACGACGACGTCTACTCGATCGGCGCCGACGGCGGCGGCAACCTGCACGTGGTCCTCGCCAGCGGGCAGGTCGGCCTCTGGTTCCACGAGGAGGAGGTCGTCGAGGGCGGCACCCGCTTCGACACCCTCGACGTCTTCCTCTGGTCGGTCGTGCGCTACCACGCGGTGCGGGCGGGCCGGCTGGATCGGGCCGCCGTCGAGGCCGACTTCCGGTCGCTGGGCCAGGACGGAGTCCTGCGCCCCGAGGTCGGGCTGCTCAGCACGATGCCGTGACGCGCCACCCCCACCCGGACACCCCCGATCCGTGCCGCCGGCCGGGCCGGGGTGGGCACGCCTCCCGCTAGTGGCCCGACCGGTGTCGCCGGACTGGGCCCACTCCTTCGCCAGCAGCTGGTAGGACCGCACCCGGTCGGCGTGGTCGTGGGTGATCGTGGTGACCAGCAGTTCGTCGGCGTCGGTGACGTCCCGCAGCGTGCGCAGCCGCTCGGCGACCGTGGCCGGCGCGCCGACGAACCGGGTGTCCACCCGGTCGGCGACGAGTTCCCGGTCGGCGTCGGTCCACGGCAGGGCGGCGGCCTGCTCGGGACTCGGGTACGGGATCGCGCCCACACCGCTGCGGATGCTGTGCACCCAGTGCCCGTACGGAGTGGCCAGCCGACGCGCCTCGGCGTCGGTGTCGGCGACGACCACGTCGGCGGAGACCACCACGTACGGCTTCGCCAGCACCGCCGACGGCCGGAACGCCGCCCGGTACGCGGTGACCGCGTCGAGCACCGTCGCCGGGCTGACATGGTAGTTGGCGGCGAACGGCAGGCCCCGTGCCCCGGCGAGTCGGGCGCTCTCCCCGCCGCTGCTGCCCAGCAGCCACACCTGCAGGTCCGCCCCCTCCCCCGGTACGGCGTGCGCGTCGAGGCCGTCGGCGTCCCGGTAGTCGCCGCGCAGCAGCGCGAGGATGTCGTCGAGCTGCCCGGCGAACCCGGGCGGTCGCGCGCCGGCCTGGTGCAGCAGCGCGGTGGCGAGGGCGTACCGGGGTGCGGCGGCGAGGTGGGCGTAGGAGAATGGAGCGGGGATCAGCAGCCCGTCGACCACCCGGGCGCCGGCCGGCGGTGGGGCGGGTGCGCCGCTGGCGTCGGCGCGGGGCGGTCCGGACCGGCCGATGCCGAGGTCGATGCGGCCCGGGTGCAGGGTGGCGAGGGTGCCGAACTCCTCCACCACCGACAGGGCCGTCCGGTGCCCCACCAGCAGCGCGCCGGAGCCGACCCGCAGCACGCTGGTGGCTGCGGCGACCTGCCCGATCAGCACGGCCGGCGCGGCGCTGGCCACCCCGGCGGCCAGGTGGTGTTCGGCCACCCAGTAGCGGCGGTAGCCGAACTGCTCGACCCGACGGGCCAGGTCGACGGTGTGCCGCAGCGCGTCGGCACGGTGCCACCGGCGGGCACCGGCGACAGGTCGAGCACGGACAGCGCGGTCGATGGCATGGGTGACCCCGTTTCTGCTCAGAGCGGCGCGGCGGCGGACGCCGGCGGACGGAAGAGACGGCTGGGGATCTCCCGGCGCAGCACGGGTGCCACCTCCGCCTGGAACAGCTCCAGGCTCCGCCGGTGCGCCTCGGCGGTCAGCCCGTCCTGGTCGGCCCGCAGGTGCATCACCTCGTGGCCGAGCTGCCCGTGCTGGCGCAGCACCTTGTCGACGATCTGCTGCGGGCTGCCCACCAGCAGGGAGCTGCGGGCCAGGGCGTCCTCGATGGTGGGGAAGACCGGCTCCACGCCGAGCCGGCGGGACGCGGCGACCCGGGCGTCGAAGATCGGCCGGTACGTCTCGACCGCCTCCTGTGAGGTGCGGGCGGCGTAGAAGCCGGCGGTGCCGGCCCCGACGAGGGCGTCCGCCGGGTCGTGGCCGTGGTGCACCCACCGTTGCCGGTAGTACCGGACCAGCTCCGCGTACGGCTCGATCGGGTTGACGACGTTGGCGGAGAAGATCGGGTCGCCGTGGCGGGCGGCCAGGTCGACCGAGTCCCGGCTGGTGGCGCTGCCGTGCCAGATCCGGATGGTCTCCTGCAACGGGCGGGGCCAGGTCTCGGCCTCGGTCAACGCCGGCCGGTACCGGCCCGACCAGGTGACCCGCTCCTCCCGCCAGAGCCGGCGGAACAGCTCGTAGCCCTCCCGGCTGCGGTCCCACTGGTCCTCGGCGGTGACGCCGAAGAGCCGGGCCTGGGCGGCGCCGTTGCCCTTGCCGATGATCAGTTCCAGCCGGCCGTCGGAGAGGTGGTCGAGGGTGGCGTAGTCCTCGTAGGCGCGGACCGGGTCGAGCAGGCTCAGCGTGGTGACCGCGGTGAACAGCCGGATGGTGTGGGTCCGGGCCGCGATGTGGCTGAGCACCACCGGCGGTGCGGAGGAGATGAAGGGGCGTTCGTGGCGTTCGCCGACGCCGAAGCCGTCGAAACCGAGTTCCTCGGCGAGCACGGCGGTGTCGACCACCTCCCGGAACCGTCCGGTGGTGCTCCGCAGTCGCCCGGTGACGGGGTCGGGCAGGTGGGTGATCAGCGTGACCAGCAGGACCTTCATGCCGGGACCGGGGCCTCGCCCCGGGTGACCGGGCGGGCGGTCCTCAGGCCGAGATGCTTGCGCAGGAAGATGCCAATGGTGGCCGGGGTGGTGGCGCGGCCGGCGAGGGTCCGCAGGGGGCGGAGGGGCATGGCGGGTTCTCCTGTCCTGGCAGGTGATCGGGTGCGGCGGTCAGCTCGGCGGTGAGCCCACGTCAACCTGGTCGGATCGGGTTACCGAGGTTGCGCCGTCAGGCGGCGGGGCGGCGGGTGACGCCCTCCGGGCCGCCGGCCAGGCCGGCGTAGCGGCCCCGGTGGTAGAGCAACGGCGATCCCACGTCGGCGTGCCGGATCAGCTCCGGCTCGGCGAGCACGATCGCGTGGTCGCCCACGGGCACCCGCTCGACCACCCGGCAGAGCAGCCAGGCCAGGGTGTCGTCGAGGATCGGCACCCCCTGCGGCCCGGCCTGCCACCGGGTCGGCGCGGCGAACCGGTCGATCCCGCTGGTCGCGAAGGTGCGCGCCAGGTCCTGCTGGTGGTGGGCGAGCAGGTGCACCGCCACGTGCCGGCTGCGGGCCACCGTCGGCCAGCTCGACGCCCCGAGGTGCAGGCAGAACGAGACGATCGGCGGGGCCAGCGAGACCGAGGTGAACGAGGTGGCGGTGAAGCCGACCGCCGGGGCGCCGGGGGCGGTGACCACCACGACGGTGCTGGCCTGGTGGCGCAGCAGCGTACGCAGGGTGTCGGCGTCGGCCTCGACCGGCGGTGGACGATGGTCGGACTCGGTCGTCACAGGGGCCTCCCGCACGGGGGTCGAAGGGTCTCGGCGGCACGGCGGACGCCGCGCGGGCCTACGGGCTCCGCCCTGCCGGCGGCGGTGGCGGTCAGCGCTGTGGTGCGGCGACCGCAGCCGGTCAGGCGGCGGGGGACGGCCCGGGACACCGCTGGGCGGCGACCCGCATCAGGTCGACGACCCGGCGGGCGGTGAACAGCCGGACGAGCAGCACCGGACCAGTTTCCTATCGAATCGATAGGATTTCAAGCCCCGTCCCACGCCAGCCCCTCCCCCACTGATCCACGGGTGAGGACCGGCCGGTCACCGGCTCAGGGTGAGGGTGACCGCGCCGGTGACCGCGCCCGACGGGTCCACCACGACGGTGTAGTCACCGGTGCCCGGCAGGACGGTCGCGCCGATGCCACCGACGCCGGCGACCAGGCAGCCGGCGGCCACCGTCGCGCCGTCGGCGTCGCGCAGGGTCAACGGGGAGCACTGGTCGGGCAG
>NZ_JBMDWU010000533.1:0-8422 GCF_048594385.1 Micromonospora sp.
GCCGGCCCGGCGCTGCGGCGTACGGCGACGACCAGCAGCGCCCCGAGCAGCAGCATTCCGACGGAGTTGGCCAGGGTGACGGCCAGCACCCGGTCGGCGCGCGGCAGCAGCGCCGCAAGCGGCAGCGCGACCAGCGGCACCACCAGCCAGCCGGTGGTGATGGCGGCGGTGGCGGCCCGGGTGGCGCCCCGGGCGTAGAGGGCCCGGGACAGCACCGCGAACAGGCCGTAGCCGACCAGGCCGGGGGCGAACCCGGCGATCGCGGCGGCGGTCGGCTCCGCGCCGAGCGGGAAGAATCGGCCGACCGGTTCGGCGGTGCCGATCAGCGCCGCCGCGCCGAGGAAACCGAACAGCAGCACCCCCCGGGTGGTCGAGGCGACGGTGGCGCGGTAGCCCTGATCGTCGCCGGACGCGGCGGCGGCCGACAGGCCCGGGTACGCGGCGACCGCCAGCGGCACCGCCAGCACCGCCCAGGGCAGCAGGTAGACGGTCTGGGCCAGGTTGTACACCTGCGGGGAGCCGGTCGGGCCGCCGGAGACCCGGTTGAGGATGACCACCAGGGCGAGTTGTTGGGCGGTGACGGTGACCGCCCCGGCGACGGCGAGCCCACCGACGCGGGCCCGCGCGTCGGCGGGGAACGCGTAGCCGGGCCGCCAGGTCAGCCCGAGGCGACGCAGCGGGATCAGCAGTGACAGCGACAGCACCACCACCCCGAGGGTGGTGCCGCCGGAGAGGATCAGCTCACCGCCCCGGCTGACCTGCGCGATGCTCGCGTCCCGCCCCTGGGTGACGCCGAAGACCAGGTAGACCACCACGACGGTGAGGCTGGACAGCAGCGGCGCGACGACCGGCCAGGCGAACCGGCGGTGTGCCTGGAGCACCCCGGTGAGCACGATCCCGATGCCGTAGAGCGGCAGTTGCGGGGCGAACACCCGCAGCATCCGCGCCCCGGCGGCCAGTTCCGCCGGGGACCGCCCGTCGGAGATCGCCGCCACGACCGGGTCGGCGAACACCGCCACCAGCGCCGCCAGCGGCACCAGCAGGGTCACCGTCCAGGTCAGCAGCGCCCCGGTGGTCGCGGCCACCGCCCGCCGGTCACCGGCCGCGACCGGCCCGGCCAGCAGCGGTACGACGAGGCTGGCCAGCGCCCCACCGGCGACGATCTCGAAGATGATGTTGGGAACGGTGTTGGCGATGACGTACATGCCACCGAGGTCGCTGTCCTCGACGACCCAGGTGAACACGGCGGTCCGGCCGAACCCGGCGAGCCGGGCCAGGACGGTGAGCACGGCGATCAGGGCGGCGGCGCCGGCCACCCGACCGGTGCCGGCGAGGGGGGCCGGTCTGGTCACGTCAGTCGGATCGCCGGCCCAGCGCGTCGAGTTCCCGCAGCACCGGGGTGCGCTGGATGACCGCCGTGAAGCTGACCTTCTCACTGGCCGCGGTGAGACCCGCGAGGACCGCGAGCAGACCGGCCCGGCCGAGCGGGCCGGTGCGGGCGGCCAGGGCCACCCCGAGCAGCGCGCCGAGCGCGTTGGCCCCGCTGTCGCCGATCATCACCCGCTCACCGAGGTCCTCGTCGAGCAGCCCGGCGGCGGCACCGACCGCACCGGCGGCGATACCGGCGTGCGGGCCACCGGCCAGCGGCACACCGAGCAGCACCCCGGACTTCAACGCCCGACCGGGACGCAGGTCCAGCAGGTTGAGCAGGTTGGCGGTGCCGGCGACCACGCCCGCGCCGAGCAGCACGTCGACGGTGCGGCCGAGTGCGCCGTGGCGCTGCCGGCGGGGGTGCGCGGCGACCTTCGGGTCGGCGGCGAGCAGCACGGCCGCGGCGAGTCCGGCCGCACCCACCCCGGCGACCTTGACCATGCCGGCGGTGACCCGGCCGGCCCGCAGGGCGGCGAGGTGACCGGCGAAACCCTTGGCGGCCTTCTGCTCCGGGCGGGCACCCACCACGTCGTCGTAGAGGCCCACCGCGCCTGCGCCGAGACCGGCGACGAGCACCGCCGCGCCGGCCGGGACGCTGGCCGCGCCGAGCGCCCCCGCGCCGGACGCACCGACGGCCAGCGCCGGCCCGGCGGCGAGGCTGACGGTACGGCCCCGGAAGTTGGTGCGTTCCAGCGCCGGCCCCGCCGGGGAGGTACGGGCCTCCCGCAGCGCGTACCGGGCGGCGGCGGCACCGGCGGCGGCGGCGAGCAGCCGCCCGATCCCGCTCATGCGGCACCGCCGGACGGCGCGGACGGGTGGTAACCGGTCACCGGGGTACGTGGTTCGTTCACTGGGGCAGTCTAGGCACCAACGTGGCGTTGTCGCCGACGCCGTACTGACCCGTACGCTTCTCGGTGAGCTGTTGCACCAGGGCCAGGCTGGTGACCAGCTGCCCCTGCACGGTGTTGGCGTTGTCGACGGTGGAGATGGTCTGGGCGAGCACCGGGTCGCCCCGGACCACGGCCACCAGGTTGCCGCCGGCGGAACCGTTGCCGCCGACGACGATCGCGCCGGTCCGGTCGAACTGCTCGGCGATCTTCACCACCGACTCGTCCTTCTTCGCCGAGTCCTTGTCGACGTACGGCTGCCCGCTGACCACCACCACGGCCTCGGCCGGGCCGGTGACCTTCTCCTCGCTGGTCAGGTAGCCGGCGTTGACGTACGCGGCCAGCACCGCCCGCCGGTCGGCGTCGGTCACCGGCGGGGTGCCCTGCGGCCGGTCGAGCAGGACGCTGGCCAGCAGGGCGCTGGAGGTCTCCACCCCGTTGCCGTTGCCGGGCAGCGCCGAGGCGGGGGCGGTGGGCCGGGCGGCGGTGACGGCCAACTCCATCAGGCCGGTGTTGTTGTCCGGGTTGACGAACTTGTCCTGGATGTCGACCCGACCGGTGACGGTGGCCCCGGCGGTCTGGAGCATCTTCAGCACACCCTCGGTGTGCTCCCGCCCGGTCGGCAGGCTGAGCACCATGACCCGCTTGCCGGTCAACTTGCCCGGGAGGATGATCAGCGCCATCTCGGCGGCGAAGTCCTCCTCCATGTCCAGTTCCTTCTGGAGACTGTTGACCGACTGCCGCATCTGCTGGTTGTCCTTGCGCAGCGAGTTGACGGTCTCCTTGAGCGAGTCGGCGACCGGCCCGTTGAGGGCGGCCGTGCCGACCACCAGGCCGATCGCCAACGCCAGGAAGACCGCGGTCAGGGACACCACGTGGTACCGGAAGTTGATCACGCTTGCAGCCTCTTGATCGGTCGGGAGCTAGAAGAGCTGGCCGAGCTGGAACACGAAATTGTCCCACCACTCGGAGACCACACCCAAATACGCCTTGCCGACGGTGGAGACCGCCACGGCCGACGCCATCGCGGCGATCGCCGACAGGACCAGCAGCAGCAGCGACGACCCGGAGATGCTCTGCCGGTACAGCCGGCTCACCCCCTTGGCGTCCACCAGCTTCCCACCGACCTTCAACCGGGTGAGGAACGTCGAGGCCATCCCCCCACGCCCCTTGTCCAGGAACTCCACGAGCGTGGCGTGGGTGCCGACCGCGACCAGCAGCGAGGCACCCTTCTCGTCGGCCAGCAGCATCGCCAGGTCCTCGCTGGTCGCGGCGGCCGGGAAGGTGATCGCCGGCACCCCGAGCCCGTTGACCCGGGCCAGACCCGGCGCCCGGCCGTCCGGGTAGGCGTGCACGATCACCTCGGCGCCGCACCGCAACACGTCGTCGGTGACCGAATCCATGTCCCCGATGATCATGTCGGGGGTGTACCCCGCCTCGACCAGCGCGTCCGCCCCGCCGTCCACGCCGATCAACACCGGCTTGAACTCCCGGATGTACGGGCGCAGCACGTCCAGGTCAGCCTTGTAGTCGTAACCCCGGACCACGATCAGACAGTGCCGCCCCTGCACCGGGGTCTGGATCTCGGGAACACCCACCCCGTCGAGCAGCAGGTCCCGCTCCTGACGCAGGTAGTCCATCGTGTTGGCGGCGAACGCCTCCAACTGCACCGACAGACCCTCCCGGGCGTCGGACATCGCCTTGGCGACCGACTCGGCATCCTGGAGGTCACCGTGCGCGACCGGCTCATCGCCCAGGAAGACGGTGTTGCCCTCGATCCGGACGGTGTCACCCTCCCGGATCCGCTCGAACACCCCCTCGCCGAGATCGTCCAGCAACACGATGCCGGCACCGATCAGCACCTCCGGACCGAGGTTCGGATACCGGCCCGACACCGACGGCTTGGCGTTGAGCACCGCCGCGACACCGACCGCGACCAGCGAATCGGCCGCCACCCGGTCCAGATCGACATGATCGATCACCGCGATGTCACCGGGGCGGAGCCGGCCGACCAGCCGCTTGGTACGGCGATCCAGACGTGCGGTGCCGAGAACTGAGTCCGGTTCCGCGTTCCGGGCCCGGCGCAACGTGGGTAGACGCATCGTGACCATCCTGGCATGGGAGGCAGGCATTTTCGTCGCGACATGCCTGAGCAGGGCCGCCTACCCAGGGAAGCACACCAGAGCGCAGGCCGGTGTGCCTCCGCTCACAATCGTTGCCCTCAGGGCCGCCTTTCCTTCGCCGCAACGGCCAGCAGCTCCTCGGCATGCGCGATACCCAGATCCGAATCCGGCAAACCCGCGAGCATCCGCGCCAACTCCCGGGCCCGCTCGGTGTCCTCCACCACCCGCACCCCACTGGTCGTCACCGCACCCCCGGTGTCCTTCGCCACCACCAGGTGCCGATCGGCGAACGCCGCCACCTGCGGCAGATGCGTCACCACCAACACCTGGTGACTACGCGCCAACCGGGCCAACCGCCTACCGATCTCCACCGCCGCCTGCCCACCCACACCCGCGTCAACCTCGTCGAACACCAGCGTCGGCGGACCACCCGACCCCGCGAACACCACCTCGATCGCGAGCATCACCCGCGACAGCTCACCCCCGGAGGCACCCCGCTGCAACGGCAACGACGGCGCACCCGGATGCGCCAGCAACCGCAACTCCACCTCGTCGGCACCATCCGGACCGACCCCGCACTGCACCCCGTTGACCGTCAACGTCGGCTCCGACCGCCCGGCCGGCCGGGGCAGCACCGCCACCTCGATCCGCGCGTGCGGCATCGCCAACCCCGCCAACTCCACCGTCACCTGCTCGGCGAACCGCACCGCCGCCTCCTGCCGGGACGCCGACAACCGCCCCGCCAACTCGGCCACCTCACCGGCCAGGCGCTGCGCCTCCCGGTCCAGCTCGTCGAGCAGCTCGTCGGAGGTGTCCAGGTCGGACAGCCGGGTCCGGGCCCGCTCCGCCCACGCGATCACCCCGTCGACGTCATCGGCGTACTTACGGGTCAACGCCCGCAACGCGGCCCGCCGCTCATAGATCGTCTGCAACCGGGCCGGGTCGGCATCCAACGCCGCAAGATACGTCGACAGCTCCGCCGACACGTCCGCCACCAGGGTGGCCGCCTCCTCCAACCGGCCCGCCAACTCACCCAACGCCGGATCGGTGCCCGCCTGCGCCTCCAGGGTCCGCCGGGCCGTGCCCAGCAGCGCCGTCGCATCCGGCGTGTCGTCGGCCGCCTCCACCCCACCGGCCACACACAGATGCGCCAGCTGCGCCGCCGTCCGCAACCCCTCGGCATGCTCCAGCCGCTGCGCCTCGGCCTTCAACTCGTCGTCCTCACCCGGCTGCGGATCGACCCGGGTGATCTCGTCGAGGCCCAACCGCAGCAGATCGGCCTCCTGGTGCCGGGCACGGGCGTTACTGCGCCGGTCAGCCAGGTCGTCGACCACCTGCCGCCACCGCCCGTACGCCTCCCGCAGCGCGTCCACCAGCTTCTCGTGCCCCGGCCCGGCGAACCGGTCCAACGCCGCCCGCTGCTCGGCCGGCCGCAGCAACCGCAGCTGGTCGGACTGGCCGTGCACCGCCACCACCTGCTCGCCGACCTCACCGAGCATCGACACCGGCATGCTCCGGCCACCCAGATGCGCCCGCGAACGGCCCTCCACCGTCACCGTCCGGCTCATCAGCAGCGAACCGTCGTCGTCCGGCCCACCACCGGCGTCCACGATCCGGGCGTGCACCACGTCGGCCACCCGGCCGCCGAGCCGCAACCGCCCCTCGACCACTGCCCGCCCCGGCGCGGCCCGCACCCGACCCGCGTCGGCCCGCCCGCCGAACAGCAGGCCGAGACCGGTCACCACCATCGTCTTGCCGGCACCGGTCTCACCGGTGATGACGTTCATCCCGCCGGCCAGCGGCAGGGTGGTGTCCTCGATGACGCCCAGTCCGGTGATCCGCAGCTCTTCCAGCACAGCACCCGACAGTAGACGCGTGCTGCGACAGTTGACCAGCCGGCACGGGGCACCACACCGGCAGGAAATCCTCCACCCGCCCGCCACCGGCACCGCACCGCTGGTCGACGGCCCCGCAGGTGACCACGGACACCCGCACCGGCCCGATCAGCGGCGACTACCGCGCCAACCCTGCACCGGCAGATCGAACTTCGCCACCAGCCGGTCGGTGAACGGCCGGTCCCGCAACCGCACCACCCGCACCGGCAACGCACCCCGGCGCACCGTCACCGTCGCCCCCGGCGGCAGGTCGTAGACCCGCCGGCCGTCACAACACAGCACCGCCAACGTGGTGAACGGATCGACCGTGATGACGAACGTGGACGTCGGCGCGGTCACCAGCGGCCGACTGAACAGCGCGTGCGCGCTGATCGGCACCAACAGCAGCGCCTCCACCTCCGGCCAGACCACCGGCCCCCCACCGGAGAACGCGTACGCCGTCGACCCGGTCGGCGTGGCGCACACCACACCGTCGCAGCCGTACCGGGACAGCGGGCGACCGTCCACGTCGACAAGCAACTCCAGCATCTGGGCCCGCTCGCCCTTCTCGACGCTGATCTCGTTGAGCGCCCACGACTCGATCGTCGGGCCACCCTCGAACTCGGCCGTGACGTCGAGGGTGAGCCGCTCGTCCACCGTGTAGTTGCGCCCCACCACGTCCCGCACCGCCGTGTCGAGATCGTCGATCTCGGCCTCGGCCAGGAAACCCACCTTGCCCAGGTTGATCCCGAGCAGCGGCACCTTCGCCGGCCGGGCCAGCTCCGCCGCCCGCAGGAACGTGCCGTCCCCACCGAGCGCGAAGACGATCTCGGCACCCTCCGCCGCCTGCAGACCGTCCACCGGCACCACCCCGGGCAGGTCGAGATCATCGGCCTCCTCGGCCACCACCCGCACCTCGAAACCGGCCGCGATCAGGTCGGCGGCGACCGCCCGGGCATGCTCGGTGCTGCGCCGCCGCCCGGTGTGCGTCACCAACAGGGCAGTCCGGCTCACCGGTGCCACCGCCCGCGCCGCGCCCGGCCAGCCCCACCATCGTCGAGGTCCACCGGACCCGCCTCCCGTCCGCCCTCGCGGGACACCGTCCCGACGCCACCCACCACGCTCACCCTGCCACCTTCCCCGACTCCGGGTCCGGCCCGGGGCCGTTCGGCCCGGCGTCCACCACGGCGCGCACCCGCCCGGGATCGGCCGGCGGCGCGTCCCGGCGCAACCACACGAAGAACTCCACGTTGCCACTCGGCCCCGGCAGCGGACTGGCCGCCACGTCCGCAAGCCCCAGCCCGAGCCCGGCCGCCGTCGCCGCCACGTCCAGCACCGCCTCGGCCCGCAGCGCCGGATCACGCACCACCCCACCCGCGCCGACCCGCTCCCTGCCCACCTCGAACTGCGGCTTGACCATCAGCGCCAGATCCCCATCGGTACGGGTACAGCCCGCCAGCGCGGGCAGCACCAACCGCAGGGAGATGAACGACAGGTCCGCCACGGTCAGATCCACCGCCCCACCGATCACCTCCGGCGTCAGCGTCCGCACGTTGGTCCGGTCCATCGCCCGCACCCGATCATCGGTCCGCAGCGACCAGGCGAGCTGCCCGTAGCCGACATCCACCGCGACCACCTCGGCCGCGTCGGCGCGCAACAGCACGTCGGTGAACCCACCGGTTGACGCCCCGGCGTCCAGACACCGCCGACCCGCCACCCGCAACCCACCGGGACCGAACGCGGCCAGCGCACCGGCCAGCTTGTGCCCACCCCGGGAGACGTACTCGTCGATCGGGTCCGCCCCGGTCACCAACAGCGGATCGGCCGGGTCGACCATCGCGGCGGCCTTACGTGCGGTCACCCCGCGCAACTGGACCCGACCGGCCTCGATCAGCGTGCCGGCCTGCTCCCGGGACCGGGCCAGGCCGCGACGGACGAGTTCGGCGTCGAGCCGGGTACGACGTGCCATGGGGGTGGTTCTCTCCGGTCAGGTCTGATCGATGGTGGCGAGGGTTTCCCGCAACGTCTGGTACGCCGCCTCGTACTGCGCGATCTGGTCGGCCGGGGACAGGCCCTCGGCGTTGGCCATCGCCCGCACGGCGGCGTC
>NZ_JBMDWU010000534.1:0-37744 GCF_048594385.1 Micromonospora sp.
CCCGGCTCGACCCGCAGCGGCTGCCGGACGCCGTCGCCTTCGCCCGTCGCGCGGTGTGCGTGCTCCTGGCGGCCCGCCCGGCGCTGGTGCACCGGCTCCCGACCAGTGAGGCCGGTCGTGGCGGCCCGTGGCCGTCGCCCCGCAGCTGGGAGATGACCCTTCGCCTGATCGCTTTCGCCACCGCCGCCGACACCTCCCGGGAGGTCCTGTCGATGCTGGTCAGGGGCACCGTGGGCGACGGCCCGGGACTGGAGCTGCTGGCCAGCCTGGACCGGATGGATCTTCCTGACCCCGAGGTGCTGCTGGCCGACCCGGGGGCCGCCGTCCTGCCCGAGCGCGGCGACCTGCGCCAGGCCGTGCTGGACGGTGTGGTGGAGGCGGTCCGCCGGCACCCTGAGCGGTCCCGTTGGGAGGCGGCCTGGACGCTGCTGGCCCAGGCGCTGGAGACGGGGCCTGCGGACCTGGTGGTCGTCCCCGCGTCCACCCTCGCCCGGCTGCGCCGCGAGGACTGGGAGGTGCCCGCATCGATCGAGCGGCTCACCGGGGTGGTGGCCCTGTCCCGTCGGGCCGACCAGGTGGCGGCCCGGGTCGCGGGGGTCGGCCGGTGACACCCGGACAGGTCGGCACGCTCGACCGGGACAAGCTCCTCACCGCCCGGCTGCACGCTGTCCGGGTTCGGCCCTACCTGGCGGTGGCGCTGTTCGCCCTGCACGTCGTCGAGTCCCGGCGCGTGCCGACGATGGCGGTGGACCAGCACTGGCGATGTTACGTCTCGCCGGTGTTCGTGGACCGCACCCCGGTGGAGGAACTCGCCGGAGTGTGGGTGCACGAGGTGTCGCACCTGCTCCGTGACCACCACGGGCGCAGCGACCGGGTCGCGCGGGAACGCGGGCTGACCGGGCCGGGGGAGCGGCTGCGGATGAACATCGCCGCGGACTGCGAGATCAACGACGATGTCTTCGGCGACGGGCTGGCCCGCCCCGACGGCGCCGTCGGACCCGGCGACCTGCTGCTGCCCGAGGGGCAGCTGATGGAGGACTACCTGCGGCAGTTCCGGCTCGGACCGCGTACCCAGCAGTTGGCATGGCTCGACTGCGGCAGCGGCGCCGACGGCCGGCAGCGGGAATGGGACCTCGGACCCGACGGCGCGCACGCACTCAGCCCACAGGAACGCGACGTGGTGCGGTTCCGGGTGGCGCAAGGCATCACCGCCCCACCAGGAAACCTGCCCCGGAGCTGGCGACGGTGGGCGGAGCAGGCGTTCCATCCACCGCAGCCGTGGCGGGAGCTGCTCGCAGCCGCGGTCCGCTCGGTGGTCACCGCGCCCGGCGTCGGTGAGGACTACACCTACGGTCGACAGTCGAGGCGTTCGGCAGGGGTACCCGGCGTCGTCCTACCCGCGCTGCGACGCAGACCCCCACGGGTCTGCGTCGTCATCGACACCTCCGGCTCGGTCAGCGACGCCGAACTGGGCAGCGCGCTGCTCGAGGTGGCCGCGATCGCCCGGGCCGTCGGCGGTCGGCGCGACCTGGTCACCGTGCTGCCGTGCGACGCGGCGGCCGACGTTGTACGCCCCCTGTGCCGCATCGAGGACATCCCGCTGCTCGGCGGTGGCGGTACGGATCTGCGCGCGGGTTTCGCCCGTGCGCTGCGGGACAGGCCGTGCCCCGACGTCGTCGTCGTGTTGACCGACGGGCAGACACCCTGGCCGTCCTCGCGGCCGCCCTGCCGCACCGTGGTCGGGTTGTTTCCCCGGGCCACCGGGTGGAGCGAGGACGATCCTGACTACGTGCCGGACGCGCCACCCGAGTGGGCGCGCGTGGTCACCATCGGGTCTGCTCCTGCCGGTCGGTGAACCCCCCAGCCAGGTCAAAGGGGTAACGGGGCTCCGGCGGGCGGCGTCGAGGGTGACGTCAGACGGTCGGGCGCAGCTCGTCGAGGAGCTGCTCCACGCGGGCGCGGATGTCGTCGCGGATCGGCCGGACGGCCTCGACGCCCTTGCCGGCCGGGTCGTCGAGCTTCCAGTCCTCGTACCGCTTGCCGGGGAAGACCGGGCAGGCGTCGCCGCAGCCCATGGTGACGATCACGTCCGAGGACTCGGCCGTGGCGTACTCGAGGAGCTTGGGGGTCTGGTCGGTGAGGTCGATGCCGACCTCCCGCATCGCCTCGACGGCGGCGGGGTTGACGGTCGCGGCGGGTGCGGAGCCGGCGGAGCGGACCTGGACGGTGTCGCCGGCGAGGTGGCGCAGCCAGCCGGCGGCCATCTGGGAACGGCCGGCGTTGTGGACGCAGACGAACAGGACGCTGGGCTTGTCACTCATGGGGTGCCTTCCAGGCGGTACGGGTCGCGGGTCCGGTTGACCAGCACGTCGTTGAGCTGGACGAACGGGCGAGGGTCGGGGGTGTCGTTGCGGTCGGGCGTCGGGGGCCCGGGTCGTGGCGGAGGTCGAACAGCCTGGGCGGGAGTTCGGCCGCGCCGGTGCCGTGCGGGCGCCGCGTCACGAGCGGTGGTTGACGGTGGCGTCCGCGTCGGTGGGGACGACGACCTGGTCGGCGGCGGCACCGGCATCGGGATAGAGGGCGGCGAGCAGGCCGACACCGACCGCGAGGCCGACGAGCTGGGCCACGACGAAGCCGGGCAGGGAGGTGGGGGCGATGCCGGCGAAGGTGTCGGTGAACGCCCGGCCGATGGTGACGGCGGGGTTGGCGAACGAGGTCGACGAGGTGAACCAGTAGGCGGCGCCGATGTAGGCGCCGACGGCGGCGGGGGCGACGGGTCCGCGGCCGGACCGGGCGAGGGCGAAGATCAGCAGGATCAGGCCGGCGGTGGCGACGACCTCGCCGAGCCACAGGTGGGCGGCGGCGCGGTCCCTGCCGGAGAGGTCGACGGCGGCGAGGTCGAACATCAGGTTCGCCAGCACCGACCCGGCGATCGCGCCGAGCACCTGCGCCGTCACGTAGCCGCCGAGGTCGCGTGCAGTGTGGCCGGTGCCGGCGCGGCGACCGAGGAACCAGTCGGCGGCGGAGACGACCGGGTTGAAGTGCGCGCCGGAGACCGGCCCGAACATGAGGATCAGCGCGGCGAGCGCGAACGCGGTGGCGATCGAGTTCTCCAGCAGCTGCAGGCCGACGTCGTCCGGGGAGAGGGTGGCGGCCATGATGCCGGAGCCGACCACGGCGGTGACCAGTGCGGCGGTGCCGGTGAACTCGGCCAGCAGGCGCCGCCACAGGGTGGGGGTCATCGGTCTGTTGTCTCCCATGGTGTTGCTGTCCGGGATGCTCGGGCAGGGTGGTTGTCGGTCGGTGGGGACGTGCAGGTCGTCGGGGTGACGGCGGGGGCGACCCGGTCGACGCGGGCGGCGAGGTCGGCGAACGCGGCCTCGAACGCCTCGTCGGTGTCGACGCGGACCGGGTCGGGCACCGACCAGTGCAGGCGGGGGCGGACGGGTCCGGTGAGGTCTTCGTGGGCGTTGTCGCACACGGCGATGAGCAGGTCGTCGTCGTGGACGACGTCGGTGACGTGGGCGGTGGCGGTGGGGTCCAGACGCAGCCCGTGCCGGCCGGCGACGGCCACGGCGCGCGGATGCACCCGGGAGGCCGGTTGCGTGCCGGCGGACGCGGCCGGGTTGTGGGTGCGGTCGTGCCAGAGCGCGGCGGCGAGCTGGGAGCGGGCGGAGTTGCGGGTGCAGACGAACACCACCCGGCCGACACCGGTCAGCGGCGGCGGGGCGAGCACGGCGAGGGCTTCCGGCCGCAGCCGCAGGTAGGTGCGCCGCCTGTCGCCCTCGGAGCGGCCCTTGACCACCAGGCCGGCGTCGGTGAGGACCTTGACGTGGTGGGCGACGAGGTTGGTGGGTAGGCCGAGGGTGTGGGCGATCTCCCCGGGCGCGGCGTCGCCCAGGGTGAGCGCGTCCACGATCGCCAACCGCGCCGGGTCCCCGAGTGCGGCATGGATCCGCGCCCGCCCTGCCAGAGAATCAAGCTCAACGTTCATTGACTCAACCATAGCTGAGCTATCGGAGGTGGGTAAAGAGTGGTCCCCGGGACGTGGTCGTCCGGGTGTCACATCATCGGCTGACCGGAGCGTCCGGCCTGCCCGCCTGGACCCGCCCGACGGGGCGGGCGCGTCGCTACGGGCCGGCGGGCTCGACGCGGAGCAGGGACGCCAACTGGCGCAGGACGCCGGGCCGGGCCCGGTAGTAGACCCAGGTGCCGCGCCGTTCGGCGTCGACCAGGCCGGCCTCGCGCAGCGTCCGCAGGTGGTGGGAGATCGTCGGGCCGGTCAGGTCGAACGCCGGCGTGAGGTCGCAGACGCACGCCTCTCCGCCCTCGGCGGAGGCGATCATCGACATCAACTGCAGGCGTACCGGGTCGCCGAGCGCCTTGAACGCCGCCGCGAGAGCCCCGGCCGCCTCCGCGGGCACCCGCCGCTGCGCAAGCGGCGCACAGCACGAGGTCGCCGCGTTCAGGTCGATGGCGACGAGCGACGCCGGCTGCTTAGACATTGCTCTAGGTTGACATCCTTCTAATCACCGTGCAACTCTCTGATTCGACGGGCGTCGAGACAGAATCGGGTGGGGACGCATGATCATGACGGCTGGCGGCAGTGGCGACCCCACCGGCCCGGCGGGGCGCGCGGGTGTCACCGTACGGCCGATGACCGCCGCCGCCGCCGATGCGGTCCTGGCGATCTACCAGGCCGGGCTCGACGCGGGAAACGCCAGCTTCGAGACCACGGCGCCACCCTGGGCGGACTTCGACGCCGCGCGGCTGCCCGCGCACCGCTTCGTGGCCGTGGCTGACGGCGTCGTCGTCGGCTGGATCGCGGCGTCGCCGACCTCCGCCCGGGCGGTCTACGCCGGGGTCGTCGAACACTCCGTCTACGTGCACCCCGCCGCCCGGGGGCGCGGCGCCGGCCGGCGGCTGCTCGACGCGCTCGTCGCCTCCACCGAGGCCGCCGGGATCTGGACCATCCAGTCCGGTGTCTTTCCTGAGAACACCGCCAGCCTGGCCCTGCACGAGCGGGCCGGCTTCCGGGTCGTCGGCGTCCGCGAACGCGTCGGCCGCCACCACGGCCGATGGCGCGACGTGGTCCTGATCGAGCGCCGCAGCACCACCGTCGCCTGACCCGTTCCCGGCCCCGGACACCCGGGCCCGCACACCTTTTTGATTCGACCATTATCGATGCAGCGGAGTTGCCTGATGAGCACCCTGGACACCCTTCCGGTCGTGGTGATCGGCGCCGGCCCCGTCGGTCTGGCCGCCGCCGCCCACCTGCACGAGCGCGGCCTGCCGTTCCTCGTACTCGAAGCCGGTGACACCGTCGGCGCGGCGGTACGCCAGTGGGGCCACGTGCGGATCTTCTCCCCCTGGCGGTACGACATCGACCCCGCCGCCCGGCGGCTGCTCGACGACGCCGGCTGGGTCGCCCCCGACCTCGACGCCCTGCCCACCGGCACCGAACTGGCCACCGACTACCTCCAGCCCCTCGCCGAGCTGCCGCAGCTCAAGCCGCACCTGCGCTACGACGCCCGGGTCGAGGCGATCAGCCGGCTCGGCCTGGACCGGCTGCGCACCGCCGGCCGCGACACCACGCCCTTCCTCATCCGTCTCGCCGACGGCCAGGAGGTGCTCGCCCGCGCGGTCATCGACGCCTCCGGCACCTGGGGCAACCCGAACGTCCTCGGCGCGTCCGGCCTGCCCGCCCGCGGTGAGACCGACGCCGCCGCATACCTGGAACATGCCCTGCCCGACGTGCTCGGCACCGACCGCGACCGGTTCGCCGGCCGGCACACCCTCGTCGTCGGCGCCGGTCACTCCGCCGCCAACACCCTGCTCTCCCTGGCCGAACTCGCCGCCGAGCAACCGGGCACCGAGGTGACCTGGGCGATCCGCACCACCTCACCGGCGCGCACCTACGGCGGCGGCGACGCCGACGCCCTTCCCGCCCGCGGGGCGCTGGGCTCCCGGCTGCGGGCGCATGTCGACGCCGGCCGAATCCGGTTGCTCACCGGCTTCTCCGTGCACGCCCTCACCCCCGCCGACGGCCGGGTGACCGTCGTGGTGCGCCACCGCGACGGCAGCGAGGAGATGGTCACCGTGGACCGCATCGTCGCCGCCACCGGCTTCCGCCCCGACCACACCATCGCCGCCGAACTGCGCCTGGACCTCGACCCGGTCATGGGCGCCACCCGCGCCCTCGCCCCGCTCATCGACCCCAACGAGCACTCCTGCGGCACCGTCCCCCAGCACGGCGTCGACGAACTCGCCCACCCCGAGGTCGGCTACTACGCCGTCGGCATGAAGTCCTACGGCCGCGCGCCGACGTTCCTGATGGCGACCGGCTACGAGCAGGTCCGCTCCGTCGTCGCCGCCCTCGCCGGCGACTGGACCGCCGCCCGCGACGTCCAGCTCGACCTCCCCGAAACCGGCGTGTGCAACAGCAACCCCGACGACTCCGCCACCGGCGACAGCTGCTGCGGACCCGAACCGGTGGGACGCGGGTTGGCCACCGGCACCACCGGCGGGCTGCTGACCGCGCCGCTGAGCCTCGTCACCCTCGACGCCGCCCGCCCCGACCCGCTGGCGGGCTGCTGCGGCTGCTGAACCCCCCCCCCACGACGGGGCCCGCCGACCCCCACGCCGGGCACCGTCGTGGGGGTGGATCGCCGCCCCTCGCGTGTCTGTCCGTAACGGGCATCGCAGGGGTGCCGCACCGCCACCGTCGCGCCTGTGTGCTGTCGATGACACCACCGGCCATGACGGTGTCCCGGCCTCAACCGGTCGAACCGCCGTGGTGGTCGAGTCTGTCGTGGAGCGTGTCGGCGAAGCCTTCGGCCATGGCGAGTTGGTCGCGCAGCGTGGTGACGCGGGCGGTGGCGGCGGTGTGGAACATGCCGAGCCGGTCGAGCAGGTCGGCGCGGTCGTTGCCGGTGGCGGAGTCGAGGGCGTCGAGGACGGCGAGCAGCTCGCGCATCTCGTCGAGGCTGAAGCCGAGGGGTTTCATCCGTTTGACCACGGCGAGGCGGCCGAGGTCAGGTTCGGTGTAGAGGCGGAAGCCGCCCTCGCTGCGGGCGGAGGGCACGATCAGGCCGGCCTCCTCGTAGTGGCGGATGGTCCGGATGCTCAGCCCGACCCGCTCCGCTGCCTCGCCGATCTGCATGAGGCGGCCGGTGGCCGGGCCGCAGGGGTGCTGCGGCCCGGTGTCCCGGCTGGTGGCGGCCATCAGTGGCCGACGCCGAGTTGCCCGGCGAGAGTGTCGTGGATGCGGGCGCTGGGCTTGTTGAGTTCGATGATCTCGACGGTCTTGCCCCGGGTGGCGTACCTGGTGGTGATGGCGTCGAGGGCGGCGACGGAGGAGGCGTCCCAGACGTGGGCGTGGGTCATGTCGATGACCACGGTGTCGGGGTCGTTCGCGTAGTCGAACCGGCCGACGAGGTCGTTGCTGGAGGCGAAGAACAGCTCCCCGTGCACAAAGTAGACCCGGGTGGTGCCGTCGGGGTCGAGGACGCTGGTGACCTCGACCAGGTGGGCGACCCGGCGGGCGAAGACCACCATGGCGGTGAGGACACCGACGACGACGCCGATGGCCAGGTTGTGGGTGGCCAGGGTGGTCACCACGGTGGCCAGCATGACGGTCGTCTCGCCGTACGGCATCCGCTTGAGCGTCCTCGGCGCGACGGAGTGCCAGTCGAAGGTCGACACCGCCACGATGATCATCACCGCGACGAGGGCAGCCATCGGGATGACGGCGACCACGTCGCCGAGCGCGACGACGAGGACCAGCAGGAACACGCCGGCCAGGAAGGTCGACAAGCGGGTCCGGGCACCGGACGCCTTCACGTTGATCATCGTCTGGCCGATCATGGCGCAACCGCCCATGCCACCGAAGAAGCCGGTGACGATGTTGGCCACACCCTGGCCCCAGGACTCGCGGGTCTTGTTGGAGTGCGTGTCGGTGATGTCGTCGACCAGCTTCGCGGTCATCAGCGACTCCATCAGCCCGACCAGCGCGATGCCCAGGGCGTAGGGGGCGATCAGGGTGAGGGTGTCCATGGTCCAGGGGATCTGCGGCAGGCCGAGGGTGGGCAGGCTGTCCGGCAGGGCACCCTCGTCGCCGACGGTCGGCACCGCGATGCTGGCGACGACGGTTGTCAGGGTCAGCACCACGATGGCGACCAGCGGCGCCGGGACGGCGCGGGTGAGCCGGGGCAACCCGACCATGATCGCCAGCGCGACGGCGACGAGGGGATAGACCAGCCACGGTACGCCGAGCAGGTGCGGAACCTGGGCGGCGAAGATCAGGATCGCCAGGGCGTTGACGAAACCCACCATGACGCTGCGCGGGATGAACCGCATCAGCTTCGCCACCCCGAGCACCGCCAGCAGGATCTGGATCGCGCCGCCGAGGATCACCGCCGCGATCAGGTGGTCCAGCCCGTGCTCCTTCGCCAGCGGCGCGACCACGAGGGCGATCGCGCCGGTCGCGGCGGAGATCATCGCCGGCCGGCCACCGCAGATCGCGATCGTGACCGCCATCGTGAATGACGCGAACAGCCCCACCCGGGGGTCGACCCCGGCCAGGATCGAGAAGGAGATCGCCTCCGGGATCAACGCGAGGGCGACGACCAGTCCGGCGAGGACCTCGGTGCGGAACACCTTCGGCGACAGCCAGGACGGACGGGACAGACGCGGCCGGACGACCGCGGACAGCACAGGAGACATACAGCCATTTCCACTCGGGCGTCTCGCGGACGCGCGCAACCCCAGCGCCGGGGCGCAGCCCGTTCACCGATCAGCGACAGCCGGATCGGCCACCGAACCTACTCTCTCGTCAGGGGAGAGTTGGTCGAACGTGGTGGTCGTCACCCGGATCGCGGTCGTGCTGCCCGACCCCACCGGTGGCGGACGGCGGGCGCGGGGAGCCCCGGGGGGGCCGGCCCGAAAGATCGGTACCGGCCCCACCGGGGTGGGTCTCCGGCGTCCGGGCCTAGCTGGTGGTGCAGGTGATGCTGGCCGGCGGGTTGTTGCTGCCGTTCCAGGTCGCGGTGAAACCGAACGTGGTGGAGGCGCCCGCGGCGAGCGCGCCGTTGTAGGCGACGTTGGAGACCGTCACGTTCGCCCCGCTCTGGGTGTGGCTGCCGTTCCAGATCTGGTTGATCACCTGGCCGTTGGGGAAGGTCCAGGACACCTTCCACCCGTTGATCGGCGTCGCCCCGGCGGTGACGGTGACGTCGGCCTGGAAGCCACCGGACCAGGAGTTGGTGATGGTGTACTTCGCCGTCGCCTGGCCTGCCGGCGGCGCGGTGGTGCCGGTCGGCGTCGGGGTCGGCGTCGCGGTGGGGGTGGGAGGCGGCGTCGCGGTGGGGGTCGCGCCGACGAAGGTCAGCTTGACCACGTACGCGAGTGCACTGTACGGCGCGTTCGCCGACGGCATGGCGATGCGCAGGCCGGACCCGTCCTGGGTGGGCCGGGGCAGGTTGATGTACGTGCCGGCGGTGGAGCCGAGCAGTTGCACACCGGTCAGGTTGCCCAGGTTCACCCGGCCCGACGTCATCGTCGAGATGGTCAGGGTGCTGCCCGGCCAGCCCAGCACTGTCGCGTACAGGACGGTGTTGTTCTTGTTGCGGGTGAACCGGATGTCCCGGTTGGTGCCCGCGCGCGGCGTGACGAACGAGCCGCCGCCCATCTGGGTGGGGCCCTCGCCGTAGACGGACCAGGCCCGGGTGCCGTAGATCGACTCGCCGAACCGCTTGAGGTGGTCGCCGATACCCCGCAGGATCGTCTGTTGCCCGGACGGGATGACGCCGTCGGCCGTCGGCGCGACGTTGAGGACCATGGTGCCGTTCTTGCTGACCCGGTCGATCAACGCGTGCAGCAGGGCGGTGGTCGAGTAGTAGCCGATGCCCTGGGTGTAGCACCAGCTGCTGCTGGAGACGCTGTCGTCGGTGAGCCAGTAGGGGGACTGGATGCCCGCCGGGCCGCCGCGCTCGAAGTCGTAGACCTCACCGCGGTTGTTGAACCCGTCCTTGTAGGTGACCACCACGTCCCGGTTCCACGCGACAGCCTTGTTGTAGTAGTACGCCAGGAAGTCCAGTCGCCGTGCCTCGTCGATCCGGCCCAGGTAGAGGTCCTGCCAGATGAGGTCGGGCTGGTAGCCGTCGATGACCTCCCGCAGCTTGTCGGTCCACAGTTGCTGCTCGGTGGCGTTGTCGAGCTGACCGTAGAGCTTGCGCAGGGTGGTGCTGGACTGCTGCGGCACGTACTGGTAGTAGCCGCCGAAGTTCCACTGGTGGTGCAGCGAGACGAACAGCTTGAGACCCTTGGCGCGGATGGCGTCGGCGTGCAGCCGCAGCAGGTCCAGCTTCGGGCCGGTGGCCACGGAGTTCCACTCGTTGACCCTGCTGTTCCACATCGAGTAGCCGTCGTGGTGTTCGGCCACCGGACCGGCGAACTTCGCCCCGGCGTCGACGAACAACTGGGCCCACTCGTTGGGGTCCCAGTTGCCACCGGCGGACTTGAGCTTCGGCGCGAACTGCACCCAGTTGCCCGCCTTGTCGCGGGCCCCGTTGATGAAGTTGTGGTACGGCCAGGCGGCCGGATCGCCGTACACGCTCTTGTGATGGTTGTTCTCGTACGAGCCGTTGTTGTACATGTTGCGCGGGTACCACTCGTTGCCGAACGCGGGGACGGCGAACGCCCCCCAGTGGTAGTAGATGCCGAACTTGCCGTCCTGGAACCACTCGGCGGCCGGTGGGTGCTGGTCGACAGACGCCCAGGTCGGCGTGTAGCTCTGCGGGCCGGCGGTGGCCAGGGCGTTACGGGCGCCGAGTAGACCGGTCGCGGCGATGACGCCCGTGGCGCCACCTGCGACGAGCAGGCCGCGGCGGGTCAGCCGCAGGGATGACGAGGACATGAGGGGTCTCCTTGGGTGACGGTGGTGGTGTGGCGGAGACCAGGTCACCGGTAGCCGGCGGCGACGATGTTGGCCTGGACGGCGTTCTCCGTGGCGTCGGTGGGGTAGCCGGCGGTCATCACGCCCTCGTAGAAGGTGCCGGCGGCGCCGTGGCTGTTGTCGCCGCCGATGCCGAGGATGATCGCGCCTTCCTTCTTCATCGGGTTGTAGCCCGCGACGTTGGGCCGTGCGCCGTTGTAGAAGGTCGACAGGCTGCCGGACTGGGCGTTGCCGCCCCGGATGGCCCAGTGGTTGGGCTCGCCCTTGATGATCGCGGTGAGGTAGCGGTGGCTGATGCTGGGGTCGTTGGCGTTGTACTTCTGGTTGACCCCGGAGAAGAGGCCGTTCTCCAGGTCGGCCATGATCCAGGGGCCGTTGCCGGCGCCGTAGCCCCAGACCTTGTTGTTGCCGAAGTAGATGGCCTCCATGGTGCCGTTGCCGTTGTCCCGGCTGTTGGTCTCGGCATTGCCGTAGTCGAAGCAGCAGCCGCCGTTGTAGTGGGTGCCGTCGAGGATGGCGTACATGCCTTCCGGCTGGTCGCCCTTGGCGATGCCGTCGGTGGTGTTGTTCCGGTAGCCGGTGCCCGGGGCGACGAACACCCCGTACGCCTTCTGGCCGTTGAGCGTGGTGGGGGCGGCGGTGGCGTTGGCGAGGTTGTCGTATCCGCCGGGCGCGGGACCGGGGAAGCCGCCGGGGGGCGCCTGGGTGAGGTGGTTACCGCGGCCGCTCTGGTCGTAGATGATGGTGATCAGGCAGGTGGTGTTGGCGCAGAAGGTGTCCTGGGCGGCGGCGTTGGCGACTCCGCCGGCGGTCAGCGGGGTGATGGTGCGGGTGGTGTTGTCCGAGGCCCGGCGGACCTGGTAGAGGTTGCCGGTGTACGCGGCGTACAGGGCCCGGGTGGTGCTGTGCGCGGCCACGCAGGGGGTGTTGCCGGCGGCGTAGAGGTCACAGGGCAGCCGGGTGCCCGGCGGCGGCGTGGTGGGTGGGGGCGTGGTCGGCGGCGGGGTGGTGGGTGGCGGCGTCGTGGGTGGCGGGGTGGTCGGGGTGACACCGCCGGTGCAGGTCGTGCCGTTCAGCGTGAACGTGGTGGGTGCCGGGTTGCTGCCGGTCGCCGCGCCGTTGAAGCCGAACGAGGTGCTGCCTCCGGTGGGGATGCTGCCGTTGTAGGACACGTTGGTGACGGCGACCTGGCCGCCCGACTGGGTGTAGGAGCCGTTCCAGAGCTGGGTGACGGTCTGGCCGGCGTCGAAGCTCCAGGTGAGCCGCCAACTGGTGACCGGGTCACCCAGGTTGGTGATGGTGACGCCCGCGCCGAAGCCGCCGGGCCACTGTGAACTGACCGTGTAGGTGACCTGGCAGCCGGCGGCCGCCGCGGACGCCTGCGGCGTCCCGACCGTGCCGCTGCCGATCAGCACCAGCGTGGCCAGGGCCGCGACCGGCCCCGACGCTCGACGCCAGACGGTGCCACGTTTCATGGAGTCCTCCAGATGTGGACGAGAGTTCACGGGCCCGCTCGGGTGGGCCCATTCGTTACGCCGCCTGTCGGGCCCGAACTCCGGCAGACGGGAGGTGACGGTGCGGCCCGGTGAGTCCGTTGGCCGGTGCCGTCGGGGCTGGTGGCCCGGACGCCGGGGCGCTGACCAGCCGAATCGGCGGCAGAGGGCGGGACCCAGCTGCTGCACTGAGGAGCAAGTTAACGTTCACATCAGAGCGTGTCAATGGTTGTGTCGACAGTGCCCCATCCCCGCCCCGGTTGCCTGAGGTGGCCTGCGACGGCTTCCTCACCAGGGGAAAGAGCGGGGGATCGGTGTTGGGTCCGCGAGCCGATCAGGTGAAGTCGACAGGTGTTGCGGACGATGAGGGCGGCGTGTCGGCGGTGGCTCGGACGGGCGAATCCGGCTCATCGGGGTGCCCGACGCGCTCCGGGGTGGGCCAGGAGCGCCTCTGCGGGCCGGTTTATCGCCGTCGGGCAGCTCCGGAGCGCTCTGGCATCCCGCATTAATCCGAAACTGTTAACGTAAACATCCACCGGGCGGCTGGCTGGCCCGCAGGCAGGCTCGGTCACGTATCAGCAGGTGAAGCTGCATGGCGACGTCTCCGGCGATGCGGGTTCTGCGGCGGTCGTGGTCGAAGATCGAGGGTTCAGAAGTTTCGAGGAATCTGGTGTCACATCTTGACGAACGGCATATCCATCCACGAGAGTCCATATAGGCGGCACCGCGTGCGATCGGCGGCTGACGAGTCAGCAAAGATGCAGGTGAAGGTATTCGGGCAGCACCTGTTAACGCTCTCACGACGGCCGGTCACCGCAGGGTGTCCGCCAGCCGGGCTGCTGACGATTGGCGACGTCGACCGCCACGTCCAGCTCTTCCGTCGAGGAGCCGGGCTCGCAGTCGACCTCATCCTTGCTTCATGCCGCCCACCCCGCACCCGACGCGTCCACGCCGCGCCGGCGTCACCCGCGTCCGACGCCGCGCACGACGACGCCCGAGCAGACCGACACCAGGAGCCATCTCATGACCCGACGTTCGTCCATCGCCGGCGCGCTGGCTACCGCGGCGGTACTCGTCGCGGCGCTGGCCGGTGCCGCACTGACCGGGAGCCCCGGCACCGCGTCCGCCGCCGAGGTCGGCCCGCTGGCCGCGACAGCAGGCTGCGGCAAGGCCCCCACCCTGGGCAACGGCACCTACACCATCTCCAGCGGTGGCAAGAACCGCAGCTTCATCCTGAAGCTGCCCGACGGCTACGACCGCAACCGCCAGTACCGGCTGGTGTTCGGATTCCACTGGTGGGGCGGCACCGCCGTCGACGTCGCGACCGGTCAGACGGTGCAGCGCGACGTCTGGGCCTACTACGGCCTGCTGCGGCTGTCGAACAACAGCACGATCTTCGTGGCGCCGCAGGGCATCGGCAACGGCTGGGCCAACACCGGCGGTGAGGACGTCACCTTCGTCGACGACATGCTCCGCCGGATCGAGGGCGACCTGTGCGTCGACACGACGCAGCGCTTCTCCGTCGGGTTCAGCTACGGCGGTGGGATGAGCTACGCCCTGGCCTGTGCCCGGCCGAACGTCTTCCGGGCCGTCGCCGTCCAGTCCTCGCCCGGCACGCTCAGCGGATGCAGCGGCGGCACCCAGCCGATCGCGTACCTCGGCGTGCACGGCATCGGTGACAACATCGCCAGCGGACGGGCGCTGCGGGACCGCTTCGTCCGCAACAACGGGTGCACGGCGGCGAGCCCGCCGGAGCCGAGGGCCGGCAGCCTGACCCACACGGTCTACAGCTACTCCGGTTGCCGGGCCGGCTACCCCGTGGTGTGGGCGGCCTTCGACGGTGGGCACATCGCCGCCCCGCAGGACGGTGCAGGCGGGGACAGCGGCACCCGGACCTGGGTCCCGGGCGAGGTGTGGCGGTTCTTCACCCAGTTCGCCGGCACCACGCCGACCACCCCACCCACCACGACTCCGCCGACCACGCCACCCACGACTCCGCCGACCAGCCCCGGGGCGGGCGGTTGCACGGCCAGCTACCAGACCGTCGGCCAGTGGCAGGGCGGCTTCCAGGGGGAGGTCACGGTGACCGCCGGCGCCCGCGCCATCACCGGCTGGCGGGTCAGTTGGACGCTCGCCGACGGGCAGAGCATCACCCAGCTCTGGGGTGGGCGCAACACCCCCTCCGGCAGCACCCAGAACGTCGGCAACGAGGCATGGAACGGCAACCTGGCCGCCAGCGCGTCCACGACGTTCGGCTTCACCGCGGGTGGCTCGGCGACGACGCCCGCCCTCACCTGCACCGCGACCTGAGAGACCACAGGCGCAGCCCTCGATGCCTGCCGCCCCCGGAGGAGGCAGCACAAGATCAGAAGTTTCGTTCTCGCCGCCGTGCTGGCGGGCACAGGTACGCCGGTGCGGGCTGCCGGGTCGACTACACGGTCACCAGTTCGTGGCCGGGTGGCTTCGGCCCGGCAGCCACCGTCACCAACCTCGGCGATCCGATCGACCCTCGGCGGTCGTACGCCGGGCATACGGTCACCCGGTCCGGAGCCCAGGTCACCGTCACCAACGTGAGCCATCTTCACGGCCGAGATCCGACCACGGTTCCCTGTGCGATGTCGTCCTGCGTCGCCGGTATGTGGCGGCTTCGCGTCAGGCAGCGACGGTCCCGCATCGTCGCTGACCTGGTCGAACCCGAGTCGGAGGTTTCCCTATTTATGTCGACCGTTTCATCCATCCGCCGCGTCAGGAGCACCACATGACGCTGCTGCACCGTGGACGCTGAACTACGGTGCTGTGGTGCAGGCATGCGAGGTTCAGCGGGCGATGCAGGCAGCCGTGTCGAGCGCCTCATCGCTCGGCCTGACCGTCGACAACGCTGCCGTCCTGCACAACTCGAACGCGCTCACCCTGAGGTTGGAGCCCTGCGCCGTGCTCGCCCGGGTCGCACCGGCAGCGCACCAGTGCGCCCAGCTTGAGGTGGATGTTGCTCGGCGGTTGGCCGAGGTCGGGAGTCCGGTGGCCGCGTTGGAGTCGCCTGAGGTCTTTGTCCGGGGCGACTACGTGGTCACCTTCTGGACCTACTACGAACCGGCGACTACTCGGTCACTGTCGACGGCGGAGTATGTCGGCGCGCTCGAACGTCTGCATGCCGGGATGCGTAAGGTCGACCTGCCCGTCCCGCATTTCACGGACCGGGTTTCCGCGGCGCAGACGCTCGTGGCCGACCATGCCCGAACGCCGGAACTGGTCGACTCGGATCGGGTCTTCCTCGCCAGCACGTTGGACCGTATGCGACGAGCGGTCAGCGAGAGCGGCCGACCCGAGCAGCTTCTGCACGGTGAACCCCATCCGGGCAACCTGCTCTCGACCCGGACCGGTCCGCTCTTCATCGACTTCGAGACCTGTTGCCGGGGGCCGATCGAGTTCGACCTGGCCCAC
Source organism: Micromonospora sp. (assembly GCF_048594385.1). Classification (NCBI taxonomy): domain Bacteria; kingdom Bacillati; phylum Actinomycetota; class Actinomycetes; order Micromonosporales; family Micromonosporaceae; genus Micromonospora; species Micromonospora sp. The sequence continues at coordinate 15,889 of NZ_JBMDWU010000534.1, forward strand.
GCGCCCGACGACGTCGGTGACCACTACCCGGGCGTCGACCGGCGGCTGCTCCGAGATTGCCGGACCCTCATACTGGCGATGATCACCACGTGGCGCTGGGATCGCGAGGACCAGTTCCCCGACGGCCATCGACTCGGTGTCGAGTGGCTGAGCGAACTCCGGAAGGCAACAGCTCAGTCTGAATAGGTAAAGAGGGCGACCAGGGCGAAGTCGTTCGGGTTGGCCGACAGCCGGGCGGCGGTGGATAGAACCCGACCACGACCGACAGCCGACGGGACGCCGTCGAGGGCTGGTACCGGAGAACGTCTTGCAGCCAGCGCACGTACCGCTCGATATCCATCCGAGCTGCCGAGAGCGGGTCAAGGCCGTGGTCGCTGCACCAACGAAGGAAGACCCGCAGGTCGGACTCGGTGTGCACGCGACTCTGCCCACGGTAGCGGCCCGAGAAGGCCGGCACCGCGGCGCGCACGACAAGTCGATTGGCAGGTACGACACTGGAAGCCGAAGCAGGCGAGGTAGCCAGTTATCACCGTGCGTCATCACCAACGATGAACGCCAGCCCTCGCGGAGCGGCACTTCCGGGCGTCGTGGGACAGCATGGGTGACACAGAGCGTGACCGCCCCACAGGCGCGCGATCAGCTCACCGAAGAGTTGCGGGCTTCCGCGCAGCGGTCGCAGTTGTCGGCGCCGACTGTCGGCCCCAGTGGCCCGGATGGCGGGCGCAGGATCCGCCGTCCGAGGCGGGGGTTACGCTGGATAATCAACAATCCGACGATGAGGCAGCAAATGATCAATGTCCAGGAGTTCGCGCGACGGCTGAGTACTCTCGGAGCGGATGCGTTCACCAGCGACGACGTCGTGGACCTGGCGACCGAGGCCGATGTTCGCATCAGCGCAGACGTCGAGATCGACGCCACCCTGGCGCAGCGCTTGCTCGACCAGATCTCGCCCACCCTGCCGGTCACCGGGGCCCAGATCGCGGCGTCGCAATGGCCGCCACCGGAGTCTTCCCGTCCTGCAGCGCCTTCGGTGTTGTTCTCCAGCCCTGGTGCCGTCGACGGACCGGCTGATCAGCCGGCCCGACCCCGCAGTTCTGGGTCTGCGGGTAGAGGTCGGCGACCCGGCTCCCGACGAACTGGCAGGTGAAACTGCAGGCCCAGTTCCTTCAGTAACCGCCAGACTGCTCGCCGCAGCCGTCGACTACGACGCGAGCTGCGAACTTGACTCTCGCCGCCATCATCGGCTGAACTTCGTCCTCCTGTCCGGCTCCGTAGGCCCGGGCCGGCTCGTGGCACGATGATCCCCCGTAAGCATGCTGATCGCGGCATGTGCACGCATCGATTCAATGTGTGTCGGTGTGCGGTACCGGCCTCGCTGCGGTGTCGCGCACAGCTTCGGGCCCGTCGCGCTGCTCGACCTCGCCGCCGACGGAACCTGGATTCAGGTGGCGGACCTCCGCCGGCTGTTCCGGCCGCTGGCCGCGCACGCCGGGCCACCGCCGCCATCCGGGTTCTTGCGGTACGGGCGCTGAGCACCCAGGTCGATGGGCGCCAGTTGGAACTGAAGGCGGAGCACTCGCAGCGCATCGAGGACGGTGCCACGGTGCCGGTGAGCCGGCTCTTCAGCGCGCGCCCCGGCCAGCCCTGGGCCGGGATCACGGTACGCCTCGACCGCCGACCGCCGACCGCCGACCGCCGACCGCCGACCGCCGACCGCCGACCGCCGACCGCCGACCGCCGACCGCCGACCGCCGACCGCCGGGCGGCCTGGTCGGGGACCGGGCGCTCACGCTGAGCGTCGAGCTGCCGTACCCGCTCGCGGACGCCGGGCGGAGGGCGTGGAATGTGGTGGGGGCGTTCGGGTTCCAGCCGATCACGCTGGAGGGCACGGTGTCGCTGGACGCCGACGAGGCGGTGGTGCGCTGGCTGCCGACCGAGGTCACCCGCGCCGTCGTCGGTCAGCAGTTGTTCGCGGTGCTGGCTGAGCCGGTCCGCTGCCACCTCGTGCTCTGGCTACCCGCCGTCGGCGACGTGCCGGGGACCGACCTCCGGACCTGGTTCCGGCTCCGTGCGGGATGAATGACAGATCGGAGCAGGGTGATGCGGGGAGGCGATCGGCCAGCGTAACGTACGCTCGCCATCTATACAGCTCAAACTGGACTGCTTGGCGGGGCATTGCCCATTGTCCGCCTCTTTTTGAGAGGCGGATAAGTCTCGTCTTCCTTGGGTTCCGGCGACATTCTCAGTAGCTCGCTTGCATTCTTCTCTTTCACTCCTGAGTCCTGCCAGCACCTCGGATATGCCTGCGCCACCGCCCATCGGTGGCGGTCCATCAGAGCGAGGCGCTGCTTTCGTTCTTGCACTTCACGTAGGTCAAGTAGTCCCAGCAGGCTTCGCTGCAGGAGTTTCTTGGGCAGTAAGGCTTCGCCGCTTTCGTGAACTTTGAGCATACTTCGCTTCCTGCCCTCACTCGCGCCATTGATGTTACCGGACTGCAACGTCGCCCCGGGAAGATAGTTGAAGAAAGTTAACAGGGAGTTGATTGCCTCCTGTAGTACAATGCCTTCCATTTGGTGTCTCGACTCCGGCGGCTGCTTCTGGCTGATTTCCGCCAGCCGTGACCCGTGCCCCGCGAACTGCCTCCAGGCGATCGCGGCCAGGTCTTCTTTGTCTGAATTTATATGCCTCCTGAACAGCATTTCCAGCTGATCCGCGGCCGAGGCGATCTTCTGCAGTGCTGTGAACGCTTCCCCTGCGGTCTTCGAAATGATTGTGGTGCGCACGAGGTCGATGTACACGATCCACGCCGTGGTATGCGCACCCATCCCTATCGCGCCAGGAAAGGGGGAAGGGCTTCGTCCGCTGGAGTCGAATCCAACGATCCGTCCGCTTGTGTCGATCCGTACCTGGGTGGTGAGCCGTTGACGGCGGCGGCCCTCAACCTGCTCCTTCGCCCGCATTGGCGCAGACTCGACAGGTGGGTTATTACAGTGCCCGGGCCGCTTGGTCGCTGGCCTCGCTGTTGGCTGCTCTTGGGTCTCCCTGAACCGTTCAGGTTTCCGGACCTCCCGGCGCCCGAGACCCGTCGGTGCACTCGGCGGCGTCCCGCCATTCTGCTCTATCTGCGCCACCAGCTCATTGCGGTAGGCGGAGCTTTTTCGTTCTTCATAGAATCCAGGACCCGTTCTTCTGTCCCAATCGGCGAGACGTTTACGGCAAGCCTTGAGGATTTTTTCGCGCTGCTCATCGATGGTTGGATCGATTGCTCGGATGATGATTTCTGGCAATTTCTCCGGCGTGGCGACGGCTCCGGGCCATGCTTTTCCAAGAGCATTCGGGTTATCCATTCTTATGGATAAAATGTGCTGCTGGACGATCATGAGTTTCAGATCTTCCGGGCGGATTCCTGCGCTGCCGGGCAAGATTTCTTCAAGGTCCCCCGTCATTGCGGTCAATATATATGCGAGTGCCTTGACGTCCAGCAGGCCGATGATGGCACGCTTCAGGTTGTCGGAGGGTGTAGGCTCACTGTTCCCCTCGCTGCGCCGCAGCGTCTCATGGTGCTCGCCCTCGGCGTTCCCCTTCCCGCTATCGCTCTGTGCAACTGCTTTTACATTGATCACTGTGAGTGGTATGAGTTCCCGGAACTGTAGAAAATCCCGGATCATTTCCTGAAGATCGAGCAAGCCCACCTGTCCGACATCAGCACATCTCTCGACAATCCTCTCCTCGGTGTCCCTGAGTTTGTTGCGTTGTTCCTCTGGAAGGTTTGTGATCAATCCATATCCAGGAAGTTCTCTCACTTGGGCGACGAGCTGCCCGATCGCGCCCGCTGCATCGCCCGCCTGCTTGCCGATGATGGCTCGTCGGATGGCTCCCACCTGCACGACGAACGCCGTGGAGTGGTTCCCCATCGTCCCGGTATACGGCGACCTCGGCCGCCCTCCGATGGCGACGTCGTCTACTGTCAGCCCATCCTTGGAAAAGATCTGTGCGACCAATTTCCCGGCGGCCACGTCTGCGGTCGTCGCAGCTGCCTCGCTGTGCGACGTGTCGGCCTCGTACGGCCGCTTCATGTAGCATTCACCCCCCTGTCTGCCGTCGTCTCCGCCTCGGGACGTTCACGAATGGGAGCGTCAGTCCGCAGCCGGCCGCCATCCGCGTCGCGCAGGGTGCGTGCTCCCCACGCCACCCGTCCGGTGTTCGGGAAGGAGCGCAGGCAGTTGACACCGAGCAGGTTGAGCCGGCCCTCGTCGCCGCCGGTCATCAGCACGGTGAGGTCGGTGACGCCGCTGAGGGTCGCGCCGGTGCCGGCCGGCCCCTTCCACACCGCGGGCGGGACGCCCAACTCTGCGCAGCTGGCACCCGCACGCACCAGTCTCACGATGACTGCCTGGCCGCCGCCGTTGGCGAAGAAGTCCCGTACCGCGCCGCTCATCGTGCTCTCCGCCCAGAGCCCGCCGAAGGTCCGCTCGAAGTCGGCGTATCCGCTGATGAACGTGGCGGTGTTCACCGGCCCGCGCCGGGCGCTGCCGACGAAGGCGGCGACCGAGGTGGCCACCCCGGTGATGGCTCGCACCGCGCTGGGAACTTCCTGGACGTAGATGCCCGGATAGGACGTGCTGACCGTCATGAGTCCTCGATTCGGATGGCGCGGCCTCGGCTCGACAGGCCGGGAACGACGGTTCGCCCCGCGCGTGGTTGCCCTCGAAAGGTATGACGGGCCGGGGCCGTGCCCGTTGGCGTGAGGAAATCCGTCAGGGAAGTCGGACGACCTGGCCGATTCCCTCGCCCCTGCGCGGCGGGCATGGCACCATCGACGCGCGGCGTCCACCAGCCGGTCGGTCAGGCGGGCACCACGTAAGGAAAGCTGGTGGAGCGGGTCCCCTCGGCTGTCTCCGCGGTGAGGCCGGACGTGATCGCCTTGTTCAGGACCAGAGAGAACATGACCTCCGGAGCGTTGTCCCGCAGTGCCCGTCCGTTGCGTACCGCGAAACCGAAACTGGCCGGCGAACCGACCCGGTACGAGAGCATGTCGGGCAGGATCAGTTCGGCCACGCTGCGGCCGTAACTCTCCGGGTCGGCGGCGGTCCGGTTCGCCGCGACGAAGCGGGCGACCTTCGCCGCGATCTCGCTGCTGGCGTTACGGACGTCGTCCCGGGGGTGCCGGGCATTGGCCGGGTTGGTGAAGTCGGCATCGGTCGGCCAGAAGATCGGCCACATCATCGGCTGGCCGGCCCGGGTGACCGGCCGCCACTGACCGCCCTCGGCGGCTACCTTGGTGGTGCACCAGATCCGCACCCGCGCCCCGTCCCGTAGGACCGGCTCGTTACGGATGACCTCCAGGACGATGCACTCGACGATGGAGCCGGCGCAGCTGTTGCGGGCCTCGTCCGGGTGCCAGGCATCCCAGTCGAGCCGGGTGCCGTCGCGAAGGGCCTCGTTGACCGTCGTGAGTTGGTCGAGGTCGATGAAGAACGGGTCCATGATCCGCCCGGTCCAGAGGCGGATCCCGTCGCCGCTGACTACCTCGCCGGTTCGTCCGGCCACGACCAGGATGCCCGCGGCCGAGTCGGTGCTCGCATCCGAGTTCCGCAGGGCGTGGAGCGTGACCGACTGCCTGCCGCCCTGGTCGGGATCACCGAAGGCCACCCGGTAGGTCAGGCCCTCGATCTTGTCGGTCTCATGGTGGATCTTGAATTCGTACCGCGCTCCGGGATGGAAGCCCCGTTCGGTGTCGGGACGGACGGCCGAGCTGTTGACGTTCATCATCAGCACGGTGCCGCGTTCGCCGTCGAAGACGTACAGGTCGTCTATGCAGAGCTGGCCGTTCTGGGGCGCCAGCGGCTTGTCGGTGAAGTACGACATGATCTGCTCCCCGGGTCAGGATGCCTCAGCGTCGCGCCGCTCGGCTTCCGTCACCGGGTGACGTTGCTGCGCCGCTACCGCACCGGCCGGATCACGCGTCGTGAATTCGCATTCGCGGCGCGCAGGTCGTTGGTGAGTATCTGTTTCGTCAAAGGCGAGTGGACGTACCGCTGATAGCGCTGATGGACCCGCTGCCTCGAGCCGCCCAGGTGACGGGCCATCGCTGCCCAGGTGGCCCCGCGGTAGTGGGCCTCGGTGACCAGTAGCACCGTCTCGGTGTCCAACGCTCGCGACATCTCCGCCGTCGTGCCGAGCACCCGCAGCACGGCCTCGACCGGGTCAGCTGCGGTGAGCGCGTTCTCGATGCCGATCGCGCGGCGAACTGTTGCCCGGGTGCCGCTTATCCACCGCCAGCCCTCGCGGAGCGGCGTGAGATACGGCCAACAGTCCTCATTGGTTTGCATCGCATCTAGGTCTTCCTGCTAAAGATCTGCATCGTCTCGAGCGGGCGATCGACGATGGCGGTATCGATTTCTGCCCTGATGGACTCGCACCGCCTGAAAGTACCGAAGGCCCCGCTTCGACACATGGTGCGAAGTATCTGCTGTCAATTGTCATTGTCGACATCGCAGGTAAATGCCCAGTGTGTACGTGCCCTGTGGTAGGGCGGCGTAGCGACCGGCCGACGCGCCGGCGAAACAGTGGGCGGATCTTCGGCGGTAACTGTCGATCGGGGGCGGGTCCGCTGCTGCGGCGGCGCTCAGCGGGCGGTTTGGCGACTGGCAATGTGGACCGTCCCGGCGTTCCACGCTCTGGCGGGATCACCCCCGCATGCGCGGGGAGCAGCACCATGCTGTTCACGCCAGGCTTCGCGCGGGCAGGGCGCGTAGGGCGGTGTCGTCGAGGGTCGTGGGCCGTGGTGCGGGATCGAGGGCGTGCAGCCTGGCGGCGGCGATAGCGGCGTCGTTCTCGTTGGCGTCGCGGGTGGCTGGGCCAAGGTCCTCGATGAGCATGCCGAGGGTGTCGTCGATGGTGACGGAGCTGTGGACCCGCGGCACGGGGATGCGGTGGGCGGCCAGGTGCCGCAGTGTGCGGTCTTCGTTGGTGAACCGGGTCGCCAACCGGAAGTCGTACTACCTGCGGAAAGCACAAGCGTCACGGAGTGAACGTGCAGGTCATCGCCGACGCGGCCGGGCGTCTCGTCTGGGCCTCGGCGCGTTGCCCGGCTCGACGCACGACCTGACCGCCGCCCGCACCCACGGCATCATCGACGCCCTGACCGGCCCCGATGTGATGACCTTCGCGGACAAGGGCTATCAGGGCGCTCTCGGCAGCGTGCGCACCCCGTTGAAGCGGCGCCGCTTCCGGCCGAAGCTGTCACGCCGGCAGAAGGCCGTCAACCGGGCCCACGCGAAGATCCGCGCCCGCGGCGAACGCGCGATCGCCACCCTCAAGACCTGGAGGCTCCTGGTCAAGCTGCGCTGCTGCCCACGCCGAGCGACCGCGATCGTGCAGGCCCATCCTCGTCCTGCACCACGTCGAAGGCGACCGCTGCGCAGGATGAAGATGGCTCAATGAGCCGCAGCAGCCGCTGTCCCTCGTCGTCATCGAGCTCGCGCACACGCACCCGTTCTGCCACCCGAGCCGCCTGGCGACACCGCACCGCCGGCACCAGCACCCGTACGGTGCGTCGTCACGAGGCAAACGTTCCCCGATGCGGCACTAGGTTGGGGGTGCGAGGACCTGCACAGGGGTGGGACGCCATGTTGTGGTGCCGTCACCGAGTTGGCGTTGGGCGTTGTAACCCCAGGCGGCCACCGTGTAGTCAGGCTGTAGAGCCAGACTATGGGCTGTGCCAGCCGCGATGGATCTGACCCCGCTCAGGAACCGGTCGCAGGGAGCAGCCTGCCCCACAGCACAGACCTGAGTGACCTGCAGGCGGGTGTCCCATGTGCCGTTGCCGAGTTGGCCATAACCGTTGAACCCCCAGCCCAGGACGCCGCCGCTACTCAGCTGCGCCATGCTGTGCGACGCGCCGACCGCGATGTGCCGGATTCCGTACAGGAAGCGGTGGCAGGGAGCGATCTCTCCCACCGCACACACCCGCACAGGAATGGCCCGGTTGACGACGGTGCCGTCACCAAGCTCACCAACATAGTTCGCGCCCCAACCGACAGGACCACCGTCACCCCGCAGCGACATGCTATGAAACTCGCCACCTGCTATGGCATTCACCGCGTACAGAAACTGATCGCAGGGCGCGACCTGTCCCACTGCGCATACTCGTACCGGGGTGGTGCGGCCGACGGTGGTGCCGTCACCAAGCTGACCTTCGTAGTTCCGACCCCAGGCCACGGCCAGGGCGTTACCCACCACCGCCAGGCTGTGACCCCAGCCGGCCGCGATGGATCTGACTCCGCTCAGGAACTTGCCACAGGGTGCGACCTGCCCCACCGCGCACACTCGTACCGGAGTGAGGCGTGTGGCGGTGGTGCCGTCACCGAGCTGGCCCTGTCCGTTCCAGCCCCAGGCGACGGCCGACCCGTTCTCCATCGCGGCCAAAGTGTGGGTCCAGCCGGCCGCGATGGATCTGACTCCGCTCAGGAACTTGCCACAGGGTGCGACCTGCCCCGCCGCACATACCCGTACCGGAGTGGTGCGGTTGGTCCAGGTGCCGTCGCCAAGCTGCCCAGAACTGTTGTAGCCCCAGGCGACGACCGTGTGGTCCCTGAGTAAGGCGAGGTTGTCGTTCCGGTTGGCGGCGATAGCGATTACGCCGGTGAGGGATTTGGAGCAGGGGGCGCTCTGGCCGACGGCGCACACTCGTACCGCAGTGGTGCGGAGGGCGTTGGTGCCGTCGCCAAGCTGCCCGAAGAAGTTTTCGCCCCAGGTGACGACGGTGCCGTTCGAGAGTAGAGCGACGCTGTGCGCCTCGCCGGCGGCGATGGCTCTCACGGCGCCGAGTTTCGCTGGAACCTGTTGCGTGCCGGGGTTGGGTGGCATCGCGAAGGCGACTGCACGGCCGGCCGTTGCGGCGTAAGCATCACCGATCATCAGGACCACGACCAGCGCCGCCACCGTGGCGAGGAATTCCGACCGCCGGCGATGGGCGAACGTTGCTGCTGACGTGGGATGAAGATCATTTCCTGTGCCCATCTGCTCTCCTTCCCGAGGCAGCTTCTGGGTTCGATCCAGTCCGATCGCAAGAGCCGGTCAGCCGTGCGACAGAGAAGGTCTACGCTCTTCCCGAGGTCCGAAAGAGGTCGGGAGCGGCAACGGTGCGAGTTGAGGGAACGTGACCGGGATTCAGCTTGTCGACCCGGGAGCGCTGCCCGGATTTGATAGAAATATAAGTCAAGGCAGCATGATCAGCGAATAGGCTCCCTGAACGAGTTAAGTACTCACAAGTAGGCGGGACTCGCCGGTGCGCGAAGTCGACCACGGCGCGTGAATATGCAGGTCATCGCCGATGCAGTCGGTCGACTCGTGGGCCTCACCAGCCCTGCCGGGTTCGACCCACGATCTGACCGCCGCCCGGGATCACGGCAACATCGAGGCCCTGGCCAACGCGGATGTGATGACCTTCGCGGACAAGGGACATCAGGGTGCGCGCGGTAGCGTGCGCACATGTTCAAGCGGTGCCGCTTCCGGCGAAGCTGTCACGCCGACAGAAGGCCGTGAACCGGGCGCACGTGAAGATCCGTGCTCGCGGTGAACGCGCGATCGCCACACTCAAGACCTGGAAGATCCCGGCGTAGCGTCGGTACCCGCTTCTCGCTAGATCCGGACGCCGCTACCCCGCCCGGGAGCGGCCCTCGTCGCCGGCTGGCGGTGGTCGGGTGCGAGCCCCCGGATCCTGCTGGTCCGTCGGCCGACACCCGCCCGTACAAGGCGTGACGTAACGGTCGGACCGGGCGTAGGCCTGCCCGGGTGGCTGTCGTCGATGGCAACGGAGACCGGTGTACGGACTCGTCCGGACAACCGGACGCATCGTCCGATCCTGTCCGGACAACCCGGCCAGCCCTGGTGGCCTGCTCGACCGCGGTCCACGGTCAGGTCATCGCCGGTCACCGCCGGCCAATGACCTTGACGGAGGTACGGAACGTGATCAGAAGGCTCGCACCGAAACGCACCACCCCGTCTCCCGACGTCACGACCCGGGCCCGTCGGCGGCTGCCTCGCCGCTCGCTCCTCGGGCTGTTCCTTGCGCTCGCCGTGCTGGGCGGTGCCGCTGTCGCGCCGTCCGCGGCGATGGCCAACGTCGACGTGACGATCGGGTCCTCCGATGTGAACGTGCGCGACTGCTACCACCCCGCTCCCAAGAAGGCCTGGCCGGGATCGTGGTGCACCCTGCAGGCCACCCTCGAAGCGCACCTGCCGGTGCGGATGGTGTGTCAGTACCCCGGCGACGGCGTCGGCCCGCAGGGCGACTACTACTGGGACTACGTCCTGTATCCGGCCACGTCACGGCACGGATCCGGTGAGGGTTACGTCTCCGACTGGTACGTCAACACCGGCGTCTCCTCCTACCCGTACCGGGACTACCGAGTGCCGTTGTGCAACTACTGACCTGAGTGATCGTCCCATCCACGGAGCAAGCGCGGTGCAGGGCCAGGGTGCTGGCACTGCACCGCCCGTTCGCCCGGGAGCACCCCGTCGGTGGTTGTTGAACCGGACCGACGCAACCCACACGTCGGAACTCTGACCGGAACTCGCCACCTTCTCAAGGGATGAGTAGCGTTCGCCTCACATTCCGTGTTGTCGCTCGACGAGGTGAGGCAGTGTCGGGTAGCCAGCCGACATCAGCAGTGCCGGAACCCGACGGTTGGCCGGATCCCGACCGGATCGGTGGGCGGGTCGAGTTCGCGGCGGCACTGACCGCGGTGCGGGAACGGGCCGGACTGACCGTCCGTCAGGTGGCGGCGAAGGCCGGAGCGTACAGCGCGCACAGCACCATCGGAGACTGGTTCGCCGGGCGTGGGTTGCCGGCGCTGAGTTCCCAGGACCTGCTGGTGCGGGTGCTGACGGTGTGCGGCGTACGGCCCACCATGATGGATGGTTGGATCGCGGCCTGGCTGCGTGTGCGCCGCGCCCCCGGGCCGCGGCCACGGCACCTTGAGCCGTACAAGGGTCTCGCCACTTTCCAGCCGCAGGACGCCGGGTGGTTCTTCGGCCGGGAGCAGCTCACCGCCGAACTCGTCGAGCACGTCACCCGGCTGCACGCTGCCGGCGGTGGGCTGTTCCTTCTGGTCGGCGCCTCCGGTTCTGGGAAGTCCTCACTGCTACGGGCCGGGCTGATCGCGCGACTTCGTTGCGCGCCGGGCCGGGCGACCGCGCCGGTCCCGACGGAGGGACCGGCGCCCGATGATCCGTCCGGTCCGGACAACGGCTGGTGGGTGGAACTCATGACTCCCGGCGCCGATCCGGTAGCGGAGTTGGCGGCACGGGCGCAGCGACTGCGGGCCGCGCCCGGTCCGAGGCTGCTGGTGATCGATCAGGCGGAGGAGGTGTTCATCAGCCGGCCGGACCACGCGGACCCGGCGGCGTTCCTCGCCGACCTGAACACGCTGTGCGAGCGGACCGCGGGACTGGTGGTGGTCTTCGGCCTGCGTGCCGACTTCTACGGCCACGCGTTGGGCCACCCGGCGCTGCTGCGGGCGGCCCAGGACCGGCAGGTCACGGTGGGGCCGATGACCCGTGACGAACTTCGGGCGGCGATCGTGGAACCCGCCCTTCGCGCGGGAGTGGAGTTGGAGGACGGGCTGGTCGAGTTGCTCCTGGCCGACTTGACGCCACCCGGGGTGGAGCCGGACCGTGCCGAGCCGGGCGTCCTGCCGCTGCTGTCGCACGCGCTGTTCGCCACCTGGCATCACGACCAGGGTCGACGGTTGACCTGTCAGGGCTACCGGCGGATCGGCGGGGTGCGCGAGGCGATCGCGGCCAGCGCCAGCGAGGCGTACGACCGGTTGACCCCGGACCAGCGGCGCCTGGCCCGCCGGCTGCTGCTCCGTCTGGTCCACGTCGGGACCGATACCGGAGACACCCGGCGTATCGTGCCTCTCGGCGAGCTGTTGGCCGAGTTCGGGCCGGATGCGGTCGAGGTGGAGCGGGTCCTGGACCGGTTCATCACTCAGCGGCTGATCACCGCGCAGCGCGACACCGTACAGCTGAGCCATGACGCGTTGCTGGCTGCGTGGCCCGCGTTGCGCGGCTGGCTGAGCAGCGATCGGGCCGGGTTGGTGCTGCGTCAGCAACTCGCCACCGCCGCGGCGGCGTGGCGGGCCGAGGGCCGCGACCCTGCCGCGTTGTACCGGGGCACCCGCCTGGCCGCTGCCCAGGGTTGGACGGCCGAGCACCCGGACGAGCAATCTGCGCTGGTGCGGGAGTTTCTTGCCGCCAGCGGGCGACACGCCCGTCGCCACACCCGCCAGCTCTACCAGCTGGTCGCCGCGCTGTCCGCACTGCTGCTCAGCAGCGGGCTGCTCGCCGGGTACGCCTTCCAACAGCGTGCTACCGCCAGCCAGCAACGCCAAACGGCCACCATGCAACGTAACGAGGCGGTGTCGCGGCTGGTCGCAGGTCAGGCCGACTGGCTGCGCGGGCGAGACGTCAGCCTGGCCCGACAAGTGGCGCTGGCGGCGTACCAGATCTCACCGACCGTCCAGGCCCGGTCCAGCCTGCTCGACGCCGCTGCGACCCCGACAGCCGCTCGGCTGGGTGGCGCCGACGGTGCCATCCAGGCGGTGGCGTTCAGCCCGGACCGGCGGCTGCTGGCCGCCGGTGGTGCCGAGGGAAGGGTGCGCCTGTGGCGGGCTTCCGATCCGGTGCCCACCCCGCTCGGGAGCGTCCTGACCGGCCCGACCGGCACGGTGTTCACCGTAGCGTTCAGCCCCCGTGACGCACTGCTGGCCGCTGGCGGCGCGGACGGCATGGTGTACCGGTGGCGGTTGGACGATCCGGCGCACCCGCGGGCGCTGCCGCCGCTGACCGGGCCGACATCCACCGTGTACGCGCTCGCGTTCAGCCCGGACGGCGGCACGCTCGCCGCCGGCAGTGCCGACCACCGGGTGTGGCGGTGGGCGCTGAACAACGCGGAGCCGGCGACGGCCGCCGGCACCGGATCGAACGCCAGCCAGCCGCTGCCGGCGCTGACCGGGCCGGACGACGCCGTGCAGGCGGTGACGTTCAGCCCCGACGGGCGGCTGCTGGCCGCCGGCAGTGCCGACAGCACCGTACGGCTGTGGGACCTCGGGAACCGCACCCACCCGACCCGGCTGGCACCACTGGCCGGACACGCCGGCAAGGTGCTCGCGCTGGCATTCAGCCCCGACGGAGACCTCCTGGCCAGCGGCAGCGGTGACCAGACCGTCCAGATGTGGTCGGTCGCCGACCCGCAACGGCCGGCGAAGCTGGGTACCGCCCTGCCCGGAGCGACCAGTTGGATCAACGCGATCGCGTTCAGCCCCGACGGCGCCACCCTTGCCACCGGCGCATCCGACAAGCGAATCCTGCTGTACGACGTGGCCACCCACCGCGAGCTGCGATCGTTGCCCCAGCCGACCCCGGTGACGGCACTCGCCTTCGGTGCCGACCAGCACACCCTGGCCAGCGCCGGCACTGACGGCTATGTGCGGTACTGGGGGCTTCCCGGCCCGCTGCTCGTCGGCGCGGGCGGAGCCGTGTTCAGCGCCGGGTTCACGCCCGACGGCACCGTACTGGCCGAAGCCGGTCGGGACCGGACGATCCGGTTGTGGCAGGTGACCGATTCGCGCCGGCCGGAGCCACTCGGCGCGCCGCTGAGCCGGCCAGCCGGTCAGGAGGGGTATGCCGGCAGCGTCGCACTCAGCCCCGGCGGGACACTGCTGGCCGCCGGTGGACGTGACGGCGCGGTGGACCTCTGGGACATCCGTCGACCGGCGCGACCGAAGCGGATAGGACCGGCGCTCACCGGGGCGACCGCACTCATCCAGACGGTGGCCTTCAGCGCGGACGGATCACTCCTGGCCGTCGCCGGTGACGACAGCACCACCTATCTGTGGCGGGTGTCCGATCCGGAGCGGCCCACGCTGCTGGCCACGGTCGCCGGCACCGGGTCGATCGTGCTGTCCCTGGCGTTCCACCCGAGGTCACCGGTACTCGCCGTCGCCAACACCGACGGCGTCGTACGGCTGATCGACGTTCATGACCCGACCCGGCCGGCCCCGGCCAGCCCGCCGCTTCGCGGGCTGGCCGGATACGCCTACAGCGTGGCCTTCAGCCCGGACGGCGGCCTGCTCGCCGTCGGCAGCGCCGACAAGACACTACGGCTGTGGCAGGTGTCCGACCCAGCCCACCCGATGGCGCTGCCCCGCCCGTTGCGCGGGCCGACCAGCTACGTGTACTGGGTGACCTTTCACCCGTCCGGCAGCCTGATCACCGCCGCCAGCACCGACGGCACCATCTGGATCTGGGACATCAGCCAACTGAACCGGCCCGTCGTGGTGGCCACCCTCAGCCACGCCGACCAGGCCTACTACGTGGTCGCCTACCGACCCGACGGACACACCCTGGCCGCCGGCAGCGCCGACGGCACCATCCGACTCTGGGAGACCGACCCGCAACGGGCTGCTGAAACGATGTGCTCCACCATGGGAGAACCCATCACCCGAGATGAGTGGGAGCAGTACCTGTCCAGCATCCCGTACCACCCACCCTGCTGACCGGGCCCGGCTCTGCACGCAGGATCATGCTCTGGGCCGGCCCGAGCAGGGTAGAGAAGCGGTTCGTCACCGCGGTGAGCTCGATGGACCGCGTCGTCGTCCGGTCCCGACTCGGGGGTCGGATCGGGCGTCTGACGCCCGAGCGGCGACCCGCTACGGTGGCGTGGTGCCTACCGACATCCATGGGTCCCGATGAGCGGGGGCCTCGCCGTCGCCGTACGCGAGCTGCGGCACCTGCCGGCGGTCTGGCGGGCACCGCACCGTGCCCCCGAACGGACCCGCGCGCTGGCGCTGGAGGGTGTCAACGCGCTGCTGCGACACTGTCGTGAGCGGGTGCCGGCCTTCGCCGACTATCCGGCCGGGCCCCTGGCGAGCCTGGACGAGTTGGCCGGGCTGCCCATCCTGACCAAACGCGCCGTGCTCGACGCGGGTGTGGAGTCCTTTCACGCCCAGGGGCTCGCCGCCGGGGCCTACCGGACGGACGTCACCAGCGGTACCACCGGAACGCGGCTGCACATCCGCCACGACGTCGACGCGTACGGCTACCACGGCGCGACCGTGCTGCGGCGTTTCCTGCTGTCGGGCTACCGTCCGTGGTGGCGGATCGCGCACATCAAGCCGTTTCCCCGGCCGGTGCGCTGGTTCCAGCGGCTGGGCCTGTTCCCGCGGGTGGTGGTGCCGGCCGGTCAGTCCGACGCGGCGATAGCGCGGGCGGTCCTCGCGGTCCGACCCCAACTGATCATGGGTTATCCGGTGGTCCTGCGGGGTCTGCTGCGTGCCCTCGACCCCGGTGAGCTGGCCCAGCTACGGCGCGGCCTGAAGCTGGTGATGACCGACTCGGAGCTGTTGACCGACGAGGTCGCCGCGCAGTTCACCGAGCGGTTCGGGGTGCCGGTGTACGACGAGTACTCGGCGTACGAGGTGCTGACGGTGTCGAGCGGCTGCGCGGCGGGCGCGATGCACGTCGACGAGGACCGGGTGTGGCTGGAGATCGTGGACGAGGCGGGCACGCCGGTCCCTGAGGGGGTCACCGGTTCGGTGGTGGTGACGCACTTCCGTGAGCGCGCCATGCCGTTGCCGCGCTACCAGTTGGGTGACCGGGCGTACGTCCTGCCGGCGGGTTGCCCGTGCGGTAGCCGGTTCCGTCGGATGCGGCTGGTCGACGGGCGCACCAACGACTTCGTCACGCTGCCCGGCGGCCGACGCGTGTACAGCGGTGTCTTCCTCGCGTTGGCGATGCACACGCCGGGTGTGGCGGAGTGCATGGTCCGGCAGGACGAGGCCGGGCAGGTCACGGTGCACCTGGTGCCCGAGGCTGCCGGCGAGGCGGCCTTCGTCGCCGCGTGCGTCGCGTTCGAGCAGGCTCTGGGTGAGGCGGTGGACGCCCCCGTCGTACCGCGGTTCGTGCGGGCGGAGCGGATCGCGTTGACGCCGGGCGGCAAGGGCCGCTTCGTCGAGTCGGCCTACCGGCCGGGGGTCACCGGGCCCCGCGCGGAAAGGGGATGAGCACGGCCCACTGGCGGATCATCTCGTGGCCGAGGCGGCGTTTCTCCACGAGGCTGCCCTGGCCGCTGAGGAAGCCACGGCGGCCGGTGTCGATGCACCAGCGGGCCAGTTCGAGGTTGTTGTGGTACCACAGGTCCCGACGGCCGCCCTCGGCCACGGAGAACGCGCCCCAGCCGGCCGAGAGCGGCAGTTCCGGGTGGTCGAAGATCACGTTGAGGGCGATGAGCCGGTCGCCGTCGCGGTAGCCGTTGAGGTGGACGCCGGGCGTGGTGAGCTGTGCTGCGGCCATGGCGGGGGACATGAGCGGTTTGGGTAGCCACCACTTGTCGTGGTGGCGGTTCACGACGCTTGCGATCAGCTCGCACAGTTGTGCCGGCTGGACCGGGACCGGCTCCCCCCGCAGGGTGCTCGTCACGTGCAGGTCCGATGCGGCGACTGCGGCCAGGATGCGGCGCAGGTCGTAGCGTCGGCCCCGGCCCAGCGACCGTAGGTAGTCCTCCAGTGAGGCGAAGCGGTTGGGGAACCACGCGATGGGGCCGCCCTCGCGGACGATCGCTGGTCGGGTCAGCAGCGCGGGCAGGGTCTCGGCGGACACCTGACGGAACATCAGGCCGCGTACCCGCCCGCCGTGGGCCTCCCGCAGCGCGGACCGGAGTGCGCTGATGGTGTCGGTCAGCGCGGCCCCGTCGGCCCCGGCGGTCAGCGTGATGCCCGGCAGTGTGCTGGAGGAGAGGCTGTCGACGTCGACGATTCCGGCCAACGGGACCGTGGAGCGGCCCGTCCGTGGTCCGTGGAAGCGGCCGGTGATCAGCCCGACGACGTCGGGTCCATGTCGGACGGTTGCGGCGATGACCGTCCGTCGGCTCGCCGCCGCCCGCACGAGCGGCCAAGACCACGCCGCCATCAGGTGTTCTCCGGCCATGAAGGCGTCCCAGCCTGCGGGGGCGTCGGCTAGATGGGGATCGTGCAGGGTGACCGTGAGCCCGTCGTTCATGCCCGACCCGCCTTCATATCCGCCGACCATACCGTCCGCCGGCCAGGGTTCCCGATGCCGTCTCGTGCGCGGCAGGGCGGCCGGGTCCGACCGGGTGGTGGCATGGCGGCCGGCCGGGTGGCGGCGGGCGGGTGAGGGTGTGGACCCCGGATACGTGCGTGACCCACTACCATCCGGCGATGGGTTGCGTGCGGGTGATCGGGGCGGGGCTGGCCGGCGCGACCGTCGCTCATCTCCTGCACGTGGCGGGCCGTGCCGTCGAGGTCGTCGAGGGTGATCCCACCTGGGGCGGCCAGCTCCGCACGGCCTCGGCCGCGGGCATCCTCTACGAGCCGGCCGGCGCGCACATCTTCCACACCGCCGACGCCGAGGTGTGGCGGCTGGTGACGGGTCTGGTCCGCTTCCTGCCGTACCGGCACACGGTGCGCACCGAGGCGTTCGACCGTGAACTGAGCTGGCCGCCCCAGCTGTCGGAGCTGCGTACCCTGCCCCGGTGGCCGCAGATCGCGCGGGAGTTGGCCGCCCGCCCGGCCCGGCCCGACGCCGCCAACTTCGAGTCCTGGTGTGTGGGTCTGTTGGGGGAGACGCTGTACCGCGAGCTGATCGAGGGGTACACCCGCAAGCAGTGGGGCGAGGATGCCCGGAACCTTGCGGCCGGGTGGGCGCCCAAGCGTATCGAGCTGCGCGACGACGGTTACACCGATCTGTTCCGTGACCCTCACCAGGGCTGGCCGGAGGGTGGTTATCCGCGGCTGGTCGACGCGCTGCTGCGGGACGTGCCGGTGGTCATGGGCCGTCGGGTCACCGTCGACGACTGGGACGAGGTGTGTGCGGGCGCGGACGCGGTCGTGGTCACCTGCGCGCTCGACGAGTTCTTCGCCGAGCACCTGGGACGGTTGCCGTGGCGTGGGGTGCGGCTGGTCAACCACTACCTGCCGGGGGTGGAGCACGCGTTGACGTGCGGGGTGGTGAACACCCCGAGCCCGCTCAGGGCGCACACCCGGGCCATCGAGACGAAGTGGATGAGCGGCCAGACCGGGCCGGGCACCGTGGTCAGCTACGAGTATCCGGGTGCGCCCGCGCGCCACTACCCGATCGACGACGTGCAGGGGGCCAACCGGGCGCTGGCCCGCCGTTACCTTGAGGAGTTGGCGGGGTTGCCCGGCCCGCCCCGCTACGTGGCCGGACGGCTGGCCACGTACACCTACATCGACATGGACCAGGTCGTCCGTCAGGCGCTGAACACCGCCCGCCGGATCCTCGGCGAGGTCTAGGGTGCGGCGGGCGGGCGTTCGGCCTGGTTCACCGCCCAGCCGTCGAAGCGGGCCGCCCACCGGTCCAGCGGCAGCGTCAGGATCACCGCCGCGAGCAGCAGGTGGACCGCGCAGAACACGATCGCGACCGCCGCGGTGGGCGGACCACCGACGAACACCGTGATGTGTGACGCCCAGTGCAGCACCCGTGGTCTCGGGCCGTTCCAGTCGTTGGTGTAGTAGAACGACAGGTCGTTGAGGCCGGAGATCAGGACCAGGATCGCGGCCAGGCCCGCCCGCAGCACCCGGCCCGCCGACGCGCCACCGAGCCGGTAGGCGAAGAGCACGGCGAGCACCGTGAACGCGTTGAGGAAGATCGTCCACTGGTACAGCCGGGGAAACGCCGCGTCCTGGTCGGCGGCTTCGGCGTAGCCGAAGATGTGGTCGACGTTGAGGGTGTCCACCACTGCCATGTAGCCGACGAACAGCACCGCCAGCAGTGCCAGGCCGAGCGCCGGGCGCTGGGGGAAGTAGGCGACCGCGAGTACCGCGCACAGCAGCGGCGCGGTCTTGAGCAGCACCTCGCCCAGGTGGTCGATGGTGCGGTCCGGCGGCAGCACCAGCATGATCAGCGCGGCGAGGCCGCCGCCCACCGTCGCCGGCAGCAGCCACCACCAGCGGCGGATCACTTCTGGGTCCAGAAGGGGCCGAGGGCCAGGGCGTCCATACCGGTACGCAGGTAGCACCGCACGGCGTCGGCCGGGGTTCGCACGATCGGCTCCTCGTTGTCGTTGAACGACGTGTTGACCACCATCGGCACTCCGGTGAGTTCGTCGAACCGGGTGATGAGCCGGTGGTAGAGCGGGTTGTCGGTGGCCGAGACGGTCTGCACGCGGGCCGTGCCGTCGACGTGGGTGATCGCCGGCACCCGCTGGCGTTGGTGCTCCAGGACGTCGAAGACCAGCAGCATCACCGGTGACGGGTAGTCGGAGGCGAAGTACTCCCCGGAGCGTTCGGCCAGGCAGGAGGGCGCGAACGGCCGGAACGGCTCACGGTGCTTGACCTTCTCGTTGAGCCGGTCCTTGGTGTCCCGGCCGCGCGGGTCGGCCAGGATCGACCGGTTGCCCAGCGCCCGCGGCCCGCACTCCATGCGCCCCTGGAACCAGCCGACGATCCTGCTGTCGGCCAGGGCCCGCGCGGTCGTGTCGGTGATGTCGTCGACGCGCTCGTAGGGCAGACCCGCATCGGCCAGCGCCTTCTCCATCTCCGCCTCGGTGTACTGCGCCCCGAGGAAGATGTAGCCGCCGGTGGGCCGGGGCTGGCCGAGGCTCGCGCCGACCTGCAACGCCGCGCCGAGCGCCGAACCGTCGTCGGCCGCGGCGGGCTGGGCGAAGAAGTCCTCGAACGGGGTCTCCAGCAGGATCCGCCCGTTCATGACGCTGTTGAGCGCCACCCCGCCCGCGGTGACCAGGCGGGTCTCACCGGTGTGCCGCTGCAGCCAGCGGGCGACGTGCAGGCCCGCCTCCTCCAGGGTGGTCTGCAGGCCGTACGCGATGTCGGCGTAGTACTGGGGCACCTCGTCGCGGGTACGCGGGCGTGGCGGGCCGAACCGTTCCAGGAACTTCGCCGACATCTGGTGCTTGCCGGTGGCGTGGTGGCGGAACCAGCTCAGGTCGAGTTCGTAGTGCCCGTCGGGCAGCAGCCGGACCAGTTCCCGCATCGCCTCGACGTGGGTCGGCTCGCCGTAGGCGGCCAGTCCCATCACCTTTCCCTCGTCGCGGGTGGGGTGGAAGCCGAGGTAGCTGGTGACGCAGGCGTACAGGGCGCCCAGTGAGTGCGGGAAGCGGACCCGGCGCACGTCGCGGATCCGGTCGCCCTCGCCGACGGCGAGGTAGGTCGACGTGCCGTCGCTGCCGATGCCGTCCCAGGTGATGATCGCCGCGTGGTCCCACGGCGACAGGAGGTACCCGCTGGCCGCGTGGGACAGGTGGTGGTCGACCAGGTGCACCGTGAAGCGCACCGGTCCGGTGTGGCCGACCGCCTCGCACAGGATCTTCTTCATCGTGTACGACCGGCGCAGGTGCAGCAGGAGCGCGCCGCCGACGTGGTAGTCGTCGGAGTGCGACTGCACGCCTGCGGAACGGATCGTGGCGGCGATTCCCGACGCCTTGCCGCCGTAGGTGCCCGCGTCGTTGCGTAGCACCGCGAGTGTCGCCGGCAGGTGCGTGACGAAGTGCTTGAGGGCGTGGGTGACCTCCTTGCGGGCCTGCCAGAAGTAGGCGACGTGGTCCACTTCGGCCAGGGTGATGCCGGCGGTCGCCAGGCACTCGCGGATGGCCCGCGCCGGGAAGGTCCCGTCGTGCTTCACGCGGGAGACCCGTTCTTCCTCCACGAAGGCCACGATGCGGCCGTCGTGCACCAGCCCGGCTGCCGAGTCGTGATGCTGGTTGATGCCCAGCACGTACATGCGATTCTCCGATCCCCATCGACTGGATGCTTGAGCTTGCCGCGTAACGGCGGCTTCGACAACATTTGCCGGGCTGTCATTTTCCTATTCGGAGGGCATATCCACTGAGATACCTGAATTCGGGCAGGGGGTATGGGGAATCGAAGCATACCGCTATTGTGGGGGTCGTTTGCGCGCCGGCTTCACCTGTGCCGGCGCCACCGGTGGCGCGACGATGTGCCGGAAAGGCGGCCGTATTGCCGGATATCGACCATGGCGGCGACGGATTCGCTCTGACCGTTGTCGTGCCATGTCTGAATGAGGCGGACAATATCGACGCGGTCCACGAGGAAATTGTCGCCGAGTTGTCCGGATACGCCGGCCTGGAGATCCTGTTCATCGACGACGGCAGCACCGACACCACCCTGGACCGGTTCCGCGCGCTGGCGGAAAAGGACCCATCGGTGTCCTACCTGTCCTTCACCCGCAACTTCGGGCTGGAAGCGGCATTCTCGGCGGGCTACCGCTATGCCCGCCACCCCTGGATCCTGCACCTGGACGCCGACCTGCAGTTCCCACCCGCCGAGGCGCACAAGCTGATCGAACGGGCCCGCGAGGGCTACGACGCGGTCTTCGGCATCCGGGTGGACCGGCAGGACCGCCTGCTGCGTCGGGCCGCGTCCGGGCTGCACGACCTGATCGCCCGGCGGCTGCTGCGCATCGAGATCCCCGCCGGTGGCACCAGCTTCCGGCTGCTACGCACCGACGTCGCCCGCCGGGTCGTGGACCTGCGCCTGGCCACGCCCTACTTCATGGCGACCCTGCCCCGGCTGACCGGTGCCTGGACGACCGTCCCCACCGCGCACCGCGCCCGTCGCAGCGGCGAGGCCAAGGTGACCGTACGCGGTCTGGCCCGGCACGCCGTGGAGTTGTTCATGTCCCACTCTCCGCGCCCGGTCGTCGCGGCCGGGCAGGTCAGCCTCGCCGCCGCCGCACTGGCGCTGGCCGGCGCGGTCTGCGCCCTGCTGCCCGGCCGCCTGCCCGCCGCGGCGGCCCTGCTCGGGCTGGCGCTGGCCGCCGGCCTGGCCAG
>NZ_JBMDWU010000535.1:0-5460 GCF_048594385.1 Micromonospora sp.
CTGCTGGACGGTGTGGCCGCGATCGGCGTCGCCGGACAGCAGCAGGGCATGATCTGCCTCGACGAGGCCGGCGAGGTGCTGCGGCCCGCCATCCTCTGGAACGACACCCGCTCGGCGCGCGCCGCCGCCGACCTGACCGCCGAGTTCGGCGGCCCGACGGCGTGGGCCGACGCCGTCGGGCTGGTGCCGGTGGCCAGCTTCACCGTCACCAAGCTGCGCTGGTTCTCCCGTGCCGAGCCCGAACTCGCGGACCGCACGAGCACGGTGCTGCTGCCGCACGACTGGCTCACCCACCGGCTGCGCGCGGACGGCGGTGCGCCGACGACCGACCGGGGCGAGGCGTCCGGCACCGGCTACTGGTCACCGGCCACCGGCGCGTACCGGCAGGATCTGGTGCGGCTCGCCTTCGGTCGGGACGTGGCACTCCCCCGGGTCGCCGGGCCGGCCGAGGTGGTCGGGGAGACCGCCTCCGGCGCGCTGCTGTCGGCCGGCACCGGTGACACGATGGGCGGGGCGCTCGGCGTCGGCCTGCGACCGGGCGACGTGGTGGTCTCGCTGGGCACCTCGGGGTGCGTGTACGGGCTCGGTGACGTGCCGACCGCCGACGCGAGCGGCCTGGTGGCCGGGTACGCCGACGCGACCGGCCGGTTCCTGCCGCTGGTGTGCACGCTCAATGCGGCCCGGGTACTCGTCGCGGTCGCCGACCTGCTCGGCCGGTCACTGGCCGAGCTGGACGACCTGGCGCTCTCGGCGCAACCCGGCGCGGACGGGTTGACGCTGCTGCCGTACCTGGACGGGGAACGCACCCCCGATCTGCCCGACGCACGCGGTCTGCTCGCCGGCCTGACCCGGGCGAACGCGTCGGCGGCGAACCTGGCGCGGGCCGCGGTGGAGGGCATGCTCGGCGGCATCGCCGACGCCCTGCACGCGCTGCGCGCCCAGGACGTCCCGGTCGACCGGGTGCTGCTGAGCGGCGGCGCGGCCCGGTCGGGGGCGGTGCGGGCGGTCGCGCCGGCGTTGTTCGGCGCGCCGGTGAGCGTGCCGCGCCCCGCCGAGTACGTGGCGCTCGGCGCGGCGCGGCAGGCGGCCTGGGCGCTGTCCGGAGACCCCGAACCGCCGCCGTGGCCGGTGGAGGCCGAGGAGGTCACCGCCGCCGGCACCCCCCAGGTGTACGAGCGCTACGTCGACGTCCGCCAGCGGGCGCTACCACTGCTGACGTGACACCGGCGGCGTCCGGGTCCCCTCGTGCGTTCCTGCCGGGTGGTCGCGGACGCCGCAGGGGTCGCATCCCGCCCGGTGCGTCCCAGCGGGGCACCCGCCCGATGGCGGGTGCCCCGCTGGGACGCGACGCGTCCGGGGTGACTACCGGAAGATGACGTCACTCCTGTTGACCTTGCAGTTGGCGTCGTTCCAGCCCTCACCGAGGTAGCTGGGTTCGCTGCCCTTGGGCACACCCTTGTACTTGCCGCAGATGGTGGCCGAGCCGATCACGACCACGCGGGTGATCGTCGCGGTGTCGTTCCAGTTGCTGTTGATGCCGGCGAGCATGTCGATGTCGTCGACCAGGACGTTGTCGATACGCACGTGCCGGGTGTACGAGGTGGTGCAGTTGCCGCAGCCGCGGTACAGCTTGCCGGACCCCTTCAGGTAGAAGCCGGAGATGTTGACCGTGCCGTTGCCGTTGTGCTGGAAGGTCTTGTCGCTGCCGCTGCGCGCGCCGCCACCGATGACGTACGAGGTGCCGCCGTTGGTCTGCTTGAAGGTGGCGGCGTCCTCACCGATGTCGTTCCACCACACGTTGCGCAGGGTGCAGGTGCCTTCGCAGTGCACGCCGTCACCGGCGGGCGAACCGAGGATGACGTTCTGCAGCGTGCCCCCGTTGGCGATCTTGAACATCGGGTCCTGCGACTCGCCCTGCCCGCCGTCACCGATGCAGCAGTAGGTCTTCATCCCGCCGTCGAAGGTGCCGGAGACGTTGACCGTGCCGGAGATGCTGACCGAGCCGGCCGACGACGGCCACGCGCCGGTCGGCGTGCCCGGGTTGCTGGTCGGGCCGGACGTCGGACCGCTGGTGGGGCCGGAGGTCGGACCGGTGGTCGGGTTCGACCCGCCACTGGAGTACGTCTCGAACTCGGCGATCCGCGGGGTGCCGGACGCGCTGGTGATGACGAAGGAGATCTTCTTCAGCGACGTCGAGGAGAAGGTGATGGTGCTCGGGGCGCTGCTGCCGCTGGCCAGGACAGCGCTCGTGTCGTTGTTCTTGAGCTGCCAACCACTGATCGACCCGCCGCCCGCAGCCTGCACGATGACGGCCGAGGACACCGTGGTGGCACTGCCCCACTTGACCGAGATCGTGCCGGTCGAGCCGCTCGGCGACCAGTAGGTGCCGGCGTTGCCGTCGACGACGTTGCCGTAGCTGGTGCCGCTGGCCTTGCTGGAGCCGTCGGCGCCCGCGCCGAGGCTCAGGTTCGTGGCGGCCGAGGCGCTGGGAATCTGCAGCGCCAGGGCGACGACGGCACCTGCGACCACGGTGGCACCGCCGGCCAGCCACCGCGAGGCGACTTTGCGTCTCATCTGATTTCACCCTTTCGAGCAGGAGCACTGGGACGGGAAAGCGCTTTCCGCCAACAATAGAGACTGGTCGATACTGAGGCAAGGGTCACATCGTCTTCATCTGCCGGATGCGCCGGCGCTGCTGCGCGGCAGAGCGGTGAGCACACCGGTCGGTTTGCTCGGCCGCCCCCGGTGGACCTGCCGAGCGCCCCGGAATCGCCGGTCGGGCGGACCTGCCTCGACAGGCTGACCGGCTCGGGCGAGGCTACGGCCTCGCTGTCAGGGGTCCTTCGACGACCAGGTCGACAGCGTTCCGGGCGGAGAGGGCCGGTGATCTCACCGACGAGAGCGGCTTCCCGGAGCCGCCTGGTCAGCTACCGCAACAGCCCACCCTCGCCGATGAGCCGTCACCGCGCCGCTCGGGCCTGTTCCACCACCTGCGACGAGCAACAGCGGGAGCACGGACCAGTGCCCGGTTCGACAACCGGGTGGGTCGACCAGACGGTGGCAACAGGGCCGATCGCACCCGGCTGCCGGAGCCAGCTCAGCGCGCATTGCCGGCGAGGTTGTTGGACAGCTACGGCAAGACCGTGGCGTGCCGGGCACACCGGTCGCCCGGATGACGCTGCTCGACGGCACGTCTTCGGCGGGAGCGCCGGCCCCGGCGACGGGTCGGCCGGACGCCGTTCAGAGGGTTGGTGATCCGTAGAGCAGGCGGTTCGGTGAGCCGCTGCCGGGATTGGTCACCACGCCCGCGGTCGCGCTGTCGACCAGGAAGGCGTGTACCTGCGCCGGGGTCCAGGTCGGATTCTTGCTCAGCACCCGGGCTGCCATTCCGGCCACGTGCGCCGAGGCCTGGAGGGTGAGGTCGGCATCGGCCACGGCGGTGTCGGATTCGGATGAGGCCGACACGATGTTCACGCCGGGTGCGAAAAGGTCGACGCACGGGCCGTAGTTGGAGTAGGAGGGCCGGGCGTCGTTCGATTGGACGGATGCGACGGTGAGCACGGTGGGCACCGATCCGGGCGAGTCGAGGCAGGCGTCGTGATTGACGTCGCCAGCCGGTGTCGTGATGACGATGCCGTCGACGACGGCATTGGCCACCGCCGTGTTCAGTGCGGTGCTCATCCCGCCGGCCAGCACGAAGTCTCCGACGGCGGGTGGGCTCCAGGGGGTGTTGTCGGCGACCACCCAGTCGACGGCCCCGATGAGCGCGCTGAGGGTGCCGACGCACGTGGGCAGGCCGACCGAGACCATCGTGACGTCCTTGGCCACCCCGTACGTCGTGCCACCGATGATGCCGGCGACGTGCGTGCCGAGCGACCTGAAGCAACTGGCGGCGTAACCGTGGTAGGCCTGACCGCCGAACTCCTGGTGGGTGGTACGGATGCCGGGGCCGATGACGTAGACCCGGACTCCGGTGCCCTTGCTGACGAAGTTGTAGGTGGTGTCGAGTCCGACCGGAGCATCGATCCGGTCCAGGTTCCAGGGCGCGTTCGGTTGCGTGAGGGTCGTCCGCGCTGCCGTTTCGGGCACCTTGACGGTCTGGTTCTGCTCCACGTAGGCAACCGCCGGATCGGCGGCGAGTCTCCGGGCGACCGACTCGGAGGTCCGCACCGAGAAGCCGTTGAGGGCGTCGTCCCACACCTGGTCCGGCGCTGCGCCGAATCGACCGACCAGCGACCGGGCCAGGCCGGCAGTCGTGGATCCCCGGGCGTCCCCCAGTCCGTCGACCGCACCGTCCTTGAGCACCACGATGTAGTCACCCGGTATCGCGGTCGCCCTGCCGGCCCCGAGGATGTGGCCGGCCACCCCCTGAGCCGTCCCCGGATTGGCCGCCGCGGCCACTGGCTGACCGAGGAAGATGCCGGCCAGCATGGCGGGGACGAGTGCGACTGCAGTGATTAGACGTTGACGAATGTCAATTGGCGAGCTTCCGCGCGGTAATCCCATCGACAGCTCCCTCTCCCTGCGGACGACGCGACACCACGAATGCCAGCGCCCGATCCGACCACTGTGCCGAACTCTACCGCGAGCGTCAGCCTGCAAAGAGATCCGTCGATTGGGAAGGGCATCGTTCTCGGCGATTCTGACGATGACTGAAAACATCTGCTTCAGAGGTATCAAAGGGGAGCCCGGCGACTCGTCCAAGATCGGCGGGGGCGGAATCCTGGACGTCGACCAGGGTCCCGCCCGCTGCCGGCCCGCTGGCGACGGGCTCACAGCCGCCGCCACCGAGACCGACGTACGCACCGCCTGCAGCCGGACGTTCGCTTCACCCTCGCGGCAGTGGCGAACGATTCACACCCCGGTCCCAGCGGCACGAGATACCGACCCGTTCCGCATTCCGTCCGGATCGCCGCCGACCAGGATCGGAGCACTTCGTCTCACGCCCGGCGCACTTCCGCCCGACATCGCAGGCGAGTCCCCGGGTGGCGCATCGCCTTCCGACGGTCGTTCGACCACCGACGGCGGAACCCGGGAGGAGACCGGTGGCGAAAAGGGGGCGCGGCCACCGCTCGACAACGGTGGTTGTCGAGCGATGACCGCGGGGACGGGTGCGGGATCAGGCCGCGATGGTTTGCAGGTAGGCGATTCCTCCGCAGGACAGCGTGCTGAGGTTCTTGAACCACATCGCGAGCTGGCGCTGCGAGGAGCCGTCACTGTTGATGCGCTGGACGTAGACCACGCGCGTGACCTCGAACTGGCAGTAGGTGGGGGCGCTGCCCTGGGGCGACGGGCCGATCACGTAGGCCGAGGTGACGGGATTCGCGTTGTTCCAGGTCGTGGACCAGGTGCCGCCGGGGCTCACGGTCGCCATGGAGAACTGCGAGCCGATGGTGGTGGAGCCGAGCCGGACGTCGGCCTGGCAGGTGATGGCTCCCACGTTCTTGACCTCCACCCAGA
>NZ_JBMDWU010000536.1:0-5665 GCF_048594385.1 Micromonospora sp.
GGCCGGGAACAGGTCGACGAGCCGCCGGCCGTCCCCACCCGCCCGCCCGGGGCCACCGGGTACCCGCCCGTCGCCACCGGGTGCGGTTCGCCCACCGCAGTCGGGGCGACGCAGCGGGGCCGTCGTGCGGCACCGGGACGGCGGGTGCGCTGATCTACGATCCTGGATGGCGTCGGCGAGGCGCCCGATCGTGGAGAGGCAGCGGATGAAGCTGATGCGGGTTGGCCCGGCCGGCGCGGAACGGCCGGTGCTGTACGCCGACGGTCGGCACTACGACCTGTCCGCGCTCACCCCCGACATCGACGGCGCGTTCCTCGCCTCCGGTGGCCCCGACCGGGTCCGGGCGGCCAGTGACCTGCCGGAGCTGGACGTCACCGGGATGCGGGTCGGCCCGCCGGTGGCCCGCCCCGGCGTGGTGCTGTGCGTCGGGCAGAACTACGCCGCGCACGCCGCCGAGTCCGGAGCCGCCCCGCCCGAGACCCCGATCGTCTTCTACAAGGCGCCCAACACCGTGGTCGGCCCGTACGACGAGGTGCTGGTGCCCCGGGGCGCGACCGCGACCGACTGGGAGGTGGAGCTGGCCGTGGTCATCGGCCGGCGCGCCCGCTACCTGGAGTCGCCCGCGCAGAGCCTGGCCCACGTCGCCGGCTACCTGGTCGCCAACGACGTGTCCGAACGCGACTTCCAACTGCGCGACTCCGGTGGCCAGTGGTCCAAGGGGAAGTCCTGCGAGACGTTCCAGCCGCTCGGCCCGTGGCTGGTCACCCCGGACGAGATCCCCGACGTGCAGGACCTCGGGCTGCGCTCCTGGGTCAACGGCGAGCCCCGGCAGGACTCGCGCACCGCAGACATGATCTTCGACGTGGCGTACCTGGTCTGGCACCTGTCGCAGTACACCGTCCTCGACCCGGGCGACGTGATCAACACCGGCACGCCCGAGGGGGTGGCCCTGTCCGGCCGGTTCCCCTACCTGCGCCCCGGTGACGTGGTGGAGGTCGAGGTGGACGGTCTGGGCCGGCAGCGGGTCACCATGGCGGCGGCCTGACCGGCGGCCGGGGAGCCGCCGCCGGCACCGCCCGTCGGGTCGGCACCGGCCGGCGGGAGCCGGCGGCCGCAGCCCCGGGTCAGCGGACCAGCCGCAGGCCGGACATGCCGCCGTCGACGGCCAGCGCGGTGCCGGTGGTCGCCCCGGAGACCGGGGAGGCCAGGAAGGCGACCGCCTGGGCCACCTCGTCGGCGGTCACCAGCCTGCCGGTGGGCTGCCGGGCGGCCAACCGACGCTTCTCCGTGGCCGGGTCCTGCGCCCCGGCGAGCAGCCGGGCCACCCACGGGGTGTCCACCGTGCCCGGCGCCACCGTGCACACCCGGATGCCGTCGCCCACCAGGTCGGCGGCCATCGCCAGGCTGAGCGCGTGCACCGCGCCCTTGGTGGCCGAGTAGACGGCCCGGTCCACCAGGCCCGCCGTCGCGGCGATCGAGGTGATGCTGACGATGGCGGCGCTGGCCGAGCGGCGCAGGTGCGGCAGGGCCGCCCGGCAGGCGCGGGCCACCCCGACCACGTTGACGTCCAGACACCGGTGCCACTCGGCGTCGTCGGCGGCCTCCACCGCACCGACCGCGCTGACCGCCGCACAGTTCACCAGCACGTCCAGACCGCCCAGGGTCGCCGCGACCCGGTCCATGGTCTGCTCCAGCGGGGCGGTGACGTCGGCGGTGAGCCGCAGGTGCGCCCCGCCGGCCCCGGGATCGCGGTCGAGCACGGCGACCCGCGCCCCGCGGGCGGCCAGCAGGTCGGCGACCGCCGCGCCGATGCCCGAGCCACCCCCGGTCACGGCGGCCACCAGGCCCTGGAAATCCGTCATCTCGGCACCTCGTCGACGGGCGGTGGAGGCCGGGGGACGCCCACCCGCGCCCGACGCCCACCGGGCCGGCACGCCGCGACGACCGACGGGCCACCGGCCCGCCCCGCCGGTGCGCAGGATGCCGCACCCCGCGCCGACTGCATAGATCATATAGAATTCGTCAATCACGTCCCGGCCGTGCGAGCGGGCACGGCAACGCGGGCACGGCAAGGTGGCGTGGCAAGGCGGCACGGCAACGAGGGCACGGCGAGGGGGAGCGGCGAGGGGGGGCACGGTGCGCATCGCGTTGTTCGTCACCTGCCTCAACGACGCGTTCTTCCCCCGGGTCGGCATCGCCACCGTGACCCTGCTGGAGCGGCTCGGCCACACCGTCACCTTCCCCGCCGGGCAGAGCTGCTGCGGCCAGCTGCACGCCAACACCGGCCACCGGGCCCCGGCCCGCGACCTGGAACGGCACACCGAGGCGGCGTTCGCCGGTCACGACGTCGTCGTCTCGCCGTCCGGCTCCTGCGTGGCCCACCTGCGGGCGCACACCCGGCTGCCGGTGCACGAGCTGTCCGAGCTGCTGGTGGACGTGCTCGCGGTGACCGACGTGGGGGCCCGCTTCCCGTACCGGGTCACCTACCACCCGACCTGCCACGGGCTGCGGATGCTGCGGCTGGGCGACCGGCCGCTGCGGCTGCTCGCCGCCGTGCGCGACCTGGAACTGCTGCCGCTGCCCGAGCCGGAGCAGTGCTGCGGCTTCGGTGGCACCTTCGCACTGAAGAACGCCGCCGTGTCCGGGGCGATGCTCGCCGACAAGTGCGCCCACGCGGTCGCCACCGGCGCCGACTACCTGGCCGCCGCCGACAGCTCGTGCCTGGCCCACATCGGCGGTGGCCTGGCCCGCCGACCCGACGCCCCGCGACCCGTCCACTACGCCGAGATCCTCGCCGCCACCGGCAGCCAGGCGATCGGATGACGCCCCCGCCGGGCCGGCACCTGCCCATCGTGGCGGCCACCCCGTTCCCCCGGGCGGCGGCCGGCGCGCTGCGCGACGCCCAGCTCCGGGCCACCCTGGGCCGGGCCACCCGCACCATCCGGGACAAGCGGGCCGCCGTGGTGGCCGAGGTGCCCGACTGGGAACGGCTGCGCGAGCGGGCGGCCCGGGTCAAGGACGACGTCATCGACCGGCTGCCCGAGCTGGTGGACCAGTTCGCGCGGGCGGCCACCGCCGCCGGGGCGACCGTGCACCACGCCGCGGACGCCGCCGCCGCCAACGCGCTGGTCACCGAGCTGGTCCGGGCGCGGGGCGTCGACCGGGTGGTGAAGGTCAAGTCGATGGCGACCCAGGAGATCGGCCTCAACGAGGCGCTCGCCGCGGCGGGGGTCACGGCGGTGGAGACCGACCTGGCCGAGCTGATCGTGCAACTCGCCGACGACACCCCGTCGCACATCCTGGTGCCGGCGATCCACTACCACCGGGGGCAGATCCGCGAGCTGTTCGCCCGCCGGATGCCCGGCTTCACCGCCGACTCGGACGAGCCCGCGGTGCTGGCCGGCGCCGCCCGGGAGTACCTGCGGCGGACCTTCCTGTCGGCCCGGGTCGCCATCTGCGGGGCCAACTTCGCGGTGGCGGAGACCGGTTCCCTGGTGGTCGTCGAGTCCGAGGGCAACGGGCGGATGTGCCTGACCCTGCCGGACACCCTGATCGCCGTGGTCGGGGTCGAGAAGCTGCTGCCCCGGTTCACCGATCTCGGTGACTTCCTGCGGCTGCTGCCGCGTTCGTCGACCGGTGAGCGGATGAACCCGTACACCTCGATCGTCACCGGGGTGACCCCCGGCGACGGGCCGCGCCGGCTGCACATCGTGCTGCTCGACAACGGTCGTCGCCGGATCGCCGCGGACCCGGTGGGACGGGCGGCGTTGCGCTGCATCCGCTGCTCGGCCTGCCTGAACGTGTGCCCCGTGTACGAGCGGGTCGGCGGCCACGCCTACGGCTCGGTCTATCCCGGACCGATCGGCGCGATCCTGTCACCCCAGCTCACCGGGCAGGACGCCGGCCACAACGCGACCCTGCCGTACGCCTCGACGCTCTGCGGGGCCTGCTACGACGTCTGCCCCGTCAAGATCGACATTCCGGCGATCCTGGTGCACCTGCGCCAGACGGGGCCGAAGCCGGCCGCCGAGCGCGCGGCGATGGCGTGGCTCGCCTGGACGATGCGCGACCGTCGGCGGTGGCGGGTGGCGCTGCGCACGGTCCGCTCCGGCGGCCGGCCACTGCGGGTGCTGACCCGGCGGCACGGCGGACGGCTGCGCCGGGCGCCGTGGCCGCTGTCGGCCTGGACGGCGCACCGGGACGCCCCGCTGCCGGCCGGGGAGTCCTTCCGCGACTGGTGGCGGCGGACCCATGACTCCTGAGCTGAGCGCGCTCTTCGCCGCCCGCGCCGGTGACTACCGCGCCGGGGTGCACCCCTGCACCCCGGCGGAGCTGCCCGACCTGCTCGCCGCCCTGCTCGCCGGGGCCACCGCCGTGGTGCTGCCGGCCGGGACACCGCCGCAGTGGACCGCCCGGCTGGGCCCACCCACGCTGCCCGGGGACACCCTCACCGCCACCGAGCTCGACGCGCCCGGCCTGGCCGTGCTCACCGGCTGCGCGCTCGCCGTCGCCGAGACGGGCACCCTGGTCCTCGACGGGGGCCCGGCGCAGGGCCGCCGCCTGCTCACCCTGGTCCCCGACCACCACGTCTGCGTGGTCCGGGCCGCGCAGATCGTGGCCGACGTGCCCGACCTGGTGCGCGCCCTGCCCGACCCGACCCGCCCCGTCACGATGATCTCCGGGCCCTCCGCGACCAGCGACATCGAGCTGAGCCGGGTGGAGGGCGTGCACGGCCCGCGCCGCCTCGACATCGTCTGCCTGCAACCGGCGTAGCCGGCCCGCCTGTCGGCCCACCTGTCGTTCCGGCCGGCGTGCGCACCCCGGCTACCCTCGCCGCCGTGGACGCTGTGGAGATCGAAGCACCCGTGGTCGCCGTCACCGTGTATCCGGACCGTGCCCGGGTCACCCGAAGGGCGAGCATCCGGCTGGCCGCCGGTGAGCACCGGCTCCGGATCGCCCCGCTGCCGTTGCGGCTGCGCCGGGACTCGCTGCGGACCGGGGGCGGGGGCCCGGCCACCGTCCTCGGCGTGGAGGTGAGCACCTGGCGGCAGGCCCGCAGCACCGACGGTCAGGTCGACGCGCTGACCCGGCGGGCCCGGGAACTGACCGACGAACTCGCCGAGACCGACGACGCCGCCGAGGTCGAGACGCAGCGGCAACAGTTCCTCACCCGGCTGGCCGACCGGGCCGGCGGCACCTACGCCCGTACGCTGGCCGCCGGTGACGCCGCCCCGGCCGACGTGACGTCCTTCGCCGACGCGGTCGCCGCCCAGCTCACCGACTCCCACCGCCGCCGACGCGGGCTGGCCCGGCGACGTGTCGACCTGACCGAGGAACTGGCGGCCGTGCAGCGGCAGGTGGCCGACGCGGGCGGCAAACAGGCACCGGACCGGCTGGCCGCCGACGTGACGGTCGCCGTGGACGCCGACGACACCACCGTGGACCTGGAGCTGACCTACCTGGTCGACGGGGCCCGCTGGCAGTCCTCCTACGACCTGCGGCTGGTCGGCGACGCCATGACGGTCACCTGGTCCGCCCTGGTCACCCAGGACACCGGCGAGGACTGGCCGGAGTGCGTGCTCCAACTGTCCACCGCCCGCCCGGCGGCGGCCTCCGGCGTACCGGAGTTGTCGCCCTGGTACCTCGACCGGGTCCGGCCGGTCCC
>NZ_JBMDWU010000537.1:0-28902 GCF_048594385.1 Micromonospora sp.
CGATGCGGGTCCCGACGCGACCGACGGCTGGAGCTGGGTCGGAGCGGGGGATCCGGAAGCCGATCCGGCACGGATGCGTGAGGTCGCGTGCCAGCTCTCGCCCGTCGAGCAGTGGGAAGCCGGACCGTTCCGGGGCGGATGGGTGGGGTGGGGCGACGGGGTCAGGTGGGTGGGGCGGCGACGCTGGCCCGGTGGACCAGGGTCGGGGCGATGGTGTGCCGCTCCACCACCCCCGGGCCGGCCTCGATCTGCCGCAGCAGCATCGCCAGGCCGGCGCGGGCCACCGCGTCGAAGTCGGGCCGCACGGTGGTCAACGGCGGGATGAAGTACGCCGCCTCCGGCACGTCGTCGAAGCCGACCACGCTGATCTCCTCCGGCACCCGACGCCCGCGTTCGCTCAACGCCCGCAGCACCCCGAGCGCGAGGTGGTCGTTGGCGGCGAAGATCGCCGTCACCTCCGGCATCCGGGCCAGCATCTGCCCGCAGCGGTAGCCGGACGCGGCGCTCCAGTCGGCCGACAGCACCGGCGGCACCTCCGCGCCGGCAGCCCGCAGCGCCGATCGCCAGCCCTCGACCCGCCCGGCGCTGTCGAACCAGTCCGCCGGGCCGGAGACGTGCCACACCGTGCGGTGCCCGGCGTCCAGCAGGTGCCGGGTGGCCAGCCCGGCCCCGGCCGCCTGGTCGACGGTGACCAGCGCCGCCTCCCGGGCCGGATCTCCGTCGACGGTGACCAGCGGCACGCCGTGCGGCAGGTGGTCGAGCGCCTCGTCGGCGGAGGCCACCGGAGCGATCACCACGATGCCGGCGACCCGGTGGTCGAGGTGCCGCTCCACGGCGGCGGAGATGGACCGCCGGTCGAGGGTGCTGACGCTGCCCACGCTGACCGCGAACCCCGCCGACGCGGCGGCCTGCTCCAGGGCGGCCAGCAGTGACGCCGGCCCGTAGAGGGTGCTGTTCTGGGCGACCACCCCGATCAGCTGGGAGCGGCCCGTGACCAGTGCCCGCGCCGCGCGGTTCGGCCGGTAGCCCAGCTCGGCGATCGCCGCGCGGACCCGGACCCGGGTCTGTTCCCGCACGTTCGGGTGGTCGTTGAGCACCCGGGAGACCGTCTGGTGGGAGACTCCCGCGAGGCGGGCGACGTCCGTCATCGCAGGACCACGCATGGGGGTCATTATCCACCGGGCCGGCCCCGCCGGACGCCGGTGTCCACGCTGCCCGGGGACCGGAAGTTCCGGTGGCACGGGCCACCTTGCCAAGCCGGGGACAGGCTAACGATACTCATGGATGTTCCTGAGCCGGACATGATCGAGCGCCGGGCAGCCTCGATCGGCGCAGCCGCACGTCCGCGAGCCTCCGGAGGAACCGTCCCATGAGATCCAGGATCAAACTGTTCGGTACCGCCCTGGTCGCCGCCGCGCTCACCGCGTTGGCCGCGATCGCCGCCCCCACCCCCGCCTCGGCGGCGACGCTGACCCAGGTGACCAACTTCGGGGCCAACCCGAGCAACCTGCAGATGTACCTGTACGTGCCGAACACCGTGGCGGCCCGTCCGGGCCTGCTGGTGGCGGTGCACTACTGCACCGGCAGCGGCCCCGCGTTCTACTCCGGCACCCAGTACGCCGCCCTGGCCGACCGGTACGGCTACATCGTCATCTACCCGTCGGTGACCCGCAGCAGCAAGTGCTTCGACGTCTCCTCCCCGCAGGCGCTGCGCCGCGACGGGGGCAGCGACCCGGTGGGCATCAAGTCGATGGTCGACTACGTCCGGTCCCGGTACGCCGTCGACCCGAACCGGATCTTCGCCACCGGCACCTCGTCCGGGGCGATGATGACCAACGTGCTGCTCGGCGACTATCCGGACGTGTTCGCGGCGGGCGCGGCCTTCGCCGGGGTGCCGTTCGGCTGCTTCGCCACCACCGACGGCTCGGAGTGGAACAGCCAGTGCGCCAACGGGCAGGTCACCAAGACCGCGCAGCAGTGGGGCGACCTGGTCCGCAACGCCTACCCGGGGTACACCGGCAAACGGCCCCGGATGCAGTTGTGGCACGGCACCAACGACGAGACGCTGCGTTACCCGAACTTCGGCGAGGAGGTCAAGCAGTGGACGAACGTCCAGGGGCTGAGCCAGACGCCGACGTTCACCGACACCCCGCAGGCCGGCTACACCCGCACCCGGTACGGCGGTAGCGGCGGCACCGCGCCGGTCGAGGCGATCAGCATGCAGGGCGTCACGCACAACCTGCCGGTCGACGCCGCCCAGGCGATCCGCTTCTTCGGCCTGGACGCCCCGCCGACCACCACCCCGCCGCCGACCACCACTGCGCCGCCGCCCACGACCACGCCGCCGCCGACCACCACGCCGCCGCCACCCACGACCACGCCGCCGACGCCGACGACCACGCCGCCGACGCCGTTCCCGCCCACGCCGACCACGCCGGGTCCGGGGGCCGAGTGCCGGATCGCCTACACCGTGAACGCCTGGAACACCGGCCTGACCACCGCGATCACGATCACCACCCTCAGGGACACCGGGATCAACGGCTGGAACCTGGCGTTCACCCTCCCCGCCGGGCAGACCATCACCAGCGGCTGGAACGCGACCTACTCGCCGACCAGCGGAGCGGTCACCGCCAGCAACGTCTCCTACAACGCCTCGATCCCGCCGGGCGGCTCGGTCAGCATCGGCTTCCAGGCCAACCACACCGGCAACACCGCGAAACCGGCCTTCTTCACCCTCAACGGCTCCCCCTGCGCGGTCGTCTGACCGGCGCCGCCACCGGCGGTGATCAAGAGATTGGCGTCACGAGAGCCGATCCGGATGACGCAAAGCTCTTGATCACCGCCACCCAGCACGCCCACTCGCCCGGCCGCCCGGCTGTTGCTCGGTGATCAAGAGGTTTGCGTCAGGTTTCGCTGGCGGATTGACGCAAACCTCTTGATCACCGGGCGCAGGAGCGGGACCCGGGCAGGCCGGACCGGGGCAGGCCGGACCCGGGGCGTGAGCGGGGTAGGCCGGGGTGAGGCGGGTCAGGGGAGGCGGGGGGCACCGGGGGCGGGGCGCGCGCTGAGGGGGGCGGGGGCGGCGCAGCCGCGTTCGGCGTAGGCGGTCCGGACGGCTGCCGCCACCGGTTCCGCAGCCGCCGCCTCGACCAGGGCGAGGACGCAGCCGCCGAAGCCGCCGCCGGTCATCCGGGCACCCAGCGCGCCGGCCGCGAGCGCCGCCTCGACGGCGGTGTCGACCTCGGGGACGGTGATCGCGAAGTCGTCCCGCATGGAGGCGTGCGACGCGGTCAGCAGCGGCCCGATCTCGGCGACCCGGCCGGCGCGCAGCAGGGCGACGGTGTCGAGCACCCGCTGGTTCTCGGTGACCACGTGCCGGACCCGGCGCCGGGTCTCGTCGTCGGGCAGCCGCGCCAGCGCGGCGTCGAGGTCGGCGACCGGCACGTCGCGCAGGGCGGGCACGCCGAGCAGGTCGGCGGCCCGTTCGCAGGCGGCGCGGCGGGAGGCGTACTCGCCGTCGGCGTGCCGGTGCGGCGCACGACTGTCGATCACCAGGATGGCCAGGCCGGCGGCGTCGAGGTCGAACGGGACGTGGTCGACGGATTCGTCCCGGCAGTCGAGGAACAGGGCGTGGCCGGCGCGGCAGCGGATCACCGCCGACTGGTCCATGATGCCTGTCGGCGCACCGACGTAGCCGTTCTCGGCGCGTTGGGCCAGTCGGGGCCGGCGCTCGGCGGGCAGGTCCAGCCCGCCCAGGTCGGCCAGGGCGGCGAGCACCGCCGCCTCCAGGGCCGCCGACGAGGAGAGCCCGGAGCCGAGCGGCACGTCCGAGGCGATGGCCAGCCGGGCGCCGGGGACGGCGTACCCGGCCTCGCGCAGGGCCCAGACCACTCCGGCGACGTAGCCGCCCCAGCCGGTGACCCGGCCGGGGGAGTCGGCCTCGGCGGCCCCGAAGTCGACGGGCCGGTCGGCGATCTCCGAGCGGGCCGTCCAGCGTTCGCCGGGCTGCGGGTCGGCGGCGACCACGGTACGCAGCGGCAGGGCGAAGGGGAGCACGAATCCGTCGTTGTAGTCGGTGTGCTCGCCGATGAGGTTGACCCGCCCGGGTGCCGCCCAGCGTCCGGCGGGCGTCGCGTCGTACCCGCAGGAGAAGCCGGCGGTGGCGCGGTCGGCGACGTCCGGGCGGCCCGTCACGACCGCTCCAGCACGTGCGCGCGGTAGAACGCCCAGGCGTCGCCGACCATGTCGGTGAGGGTGGGTTTCTCGGGCACCCAGCCGAGTTCCTGGCGGGCCAGCGCCGAGGAGGCGACGAGTTCGGCCGGGTCGCCCTCGCGGCGGGGGGCGGTCTCGACCGGCACCGGGTGCCCGGTGACCTCGCGGACCACGTCGACGACCTGCCGGTTGGTGAAGCCGCTGCCGTTGCCGAGGTTGTAGATGCGGTGCCGGCCGGGCACGGCGGCGGTGAGCGCCAGCAGGTGGGCGCGGGCCAGGTCCTCCACGTGGATGTAGTCGCGTACGCAGGTGCCGTCGACGGTGGGGTAGTCGTCGCCGAAGAGTTGGAGTTTCTCCCGGCGGCCGGCGGCGACGTCGAGGGCGATGGGGATGAGGTGGGTCTCCGGGTCGTGCCGTTCGCCGATGGCGAGGCCGTCGCGCAGGTAGGCCCCGGCGACGTTGAAGTAGCGCAGCGACACGGCGGCGAGGTCGTGTGCGGTCGCCTCGGAGGTGAGCACCAAGTCGACGGCGAGCTTGGTGGCGCCGTACGTGTTGGTGGGGGCCTTGACGGCGGTCTCCGGGATCGGCAGCTCGACCGGGTTGCCGTAGACGGCGGCGGTGGAGGAGAAGACCAGGCGCGGCACCCGGGCGGCCCGGACGGCGTCGATCAGCGCGATCGAGCTGACCGTGTTGGCGTGCCAGTACCGCTCGGGGTGGACCATCGACTCGCCGGCGGCGATCAGCGCGGCGAAGTGCAGCACCCCGTCGAAGCCGGCGTCGGGGGTGAGCACCCGGGCGGCCTCGTGCACGGGCAGCTCGACGTGGGTGGCGTCGGGGGCCAGCGCCGCCCGGTGCCCGGTACGCAGGTCGTCCAGGACGGTCACCCGGTGGCCGGCGTCGAGCAGCATCCGGGTCACCACGCTGCCGATGTACCCGGCACCGCCGGTGACGAGCAGTTTCACGTCGGTCCTCCTGCCTGGCCGCGCCCGCTGCGGCCGTTCGTGATCACCCTACGGCCGGGTGCTGTCGCCGCGCTGTGCGTCGTGGGGTCACCCTTATTCCATCATGAACCGTCATGATTGAACAGATCCGCACATTGCCCACCGGCCGGGTCCGCCGGCCCTACCATCACTTCCATGCGGGAAGCGTGTGGTCCCGGGCCCCGGAGACGCGCGCCGGGGCGGAGCCGACGCGTACCCGGGCCGGTGGCCCGTAGTGTCGCGCGGCTGGTCGTCCGGGCCGCCGACGGCGCGACCCGGCTCGTCACCGACCTGCTCGGCGCCAGCCCGGCCGCCGGCCGGGAACGGATCAGCGAGCACGAGCTGCGCGACCTGGTCGCCGCGAACACCGTCCTCGACCCGGACGAACGGCGGATCATCGACGAGGTGCTGGTCGCCGGGGCCAGCCTGGTGCGCGAGGTGATGATGCCCCGCACCGAGGTGGTCTTCCTCGCCGCCGGGCTGACCCTCGCCGAGGCCGAACGCCTGGTCCGGATCGACCCGCACACCCGGTACCCGGTGGTCGACGGCACCCACGACGACGTGGTCGGCTTCGTCCACCTGCGGGACGTGCTGCTCCGCCCCGACCTGGACCCGGCGACCACGGTGGGCCGGCTGAGCCGGGAGGTCAAGCGGCTGCCCGGCAGCAAGCGGGTGCTCGCCGCGCTGACCGAGATGCGCCGCGAGGGCCACCACCTCGCCGTGGTGGTCGACGAGTACGGCGGCACCGCCGGCATCGTGACCTGCGAGGACCTGATCGAGGAACTGGTCGGGGAGATCCACGACGAGTATGCCGGCCCACCCGAGCCGGCGTCGGCCGGCCTGCCCGCCGTGGTCGACGGCCGGCTCAACCTGGCCGACTTCGCCGAGCGGACCGGGGTGCCGCTGCCCGCCGGCCCGTACGAGACGGTCGGTGGGTACGTGATGGCGGCGCTCGGCCGGCTCCCGGTGGCCGGCGACGAGGTGCCGGTCACCCCGGGAGACGAACCGTCCCCGGCTGAGGGGTGGCTGCTGCGGGTGCTCGCCCTCGACGGGCGTCGGGTGTCCCGGGTCGCGGTGTCCGCCGCCCGCCTGCCGGAGCCTCGCCGGGAGGCCGCCGCTGCCGCGGCACCGGTGGACGCCGCGCGGGTGTCGGTACGCGAGGTCACCGCCCCGGCGCAACCGGCGGCGAGTCGACCCGCCGGCCCGTCATGACGGACGCCGGGGGTTGCTGACAGAATTGCCGGCATGTCCGACGCTCCCGCCCGCCCCCGCGTCTTCTCCGGCATCCAGCCGACGGCCGACTCGTTCCACCTCGGCAACTACCTGGGCGCGGTGCGGCACTGGGTGGCGTTGCAGGACACCCACGAGGCGTTCTACTGCGTGGTCGACCTGCACGCGATCACCGCCGGGCACGATCCGGCGGTGCTGCGCCAGCGCACCCGGGTGGCCGCCGCGCAGCTCCTCGCGGTCGGCATCGACCCGGAGCGCAGCGCCCTGTTCGTCCAGTCGCAGGTGCCCGAGCACGCGCAGTTGGCGTGGGTGCTGGGCTGCATCACCGGGTTCGGTGAGGCGAGCCGGATGACCCAGTTCAAGGACAAGTCGCAGAAGCAGGGCAGCGACCGCTCCAGCGTCGGCCTGTTCACGTACCCGATCCTCCAGGCCGCCGACATCCTGCTCTACCAGGCCGACGCGGTGCCGGTCGGCGAGGACCAGCGGCAGCACCTGGAGCTCTCCCGGGATCTGGCCCAGCGGTTCAACTCGCTGTTCGGGCCGACCTTCACGGTGCCCGCCCCGCACATCGTGAAGGACACTGCCAAGATCACCGACCTCCAGGAGCCGACGGCGAAGATGTCGAAGTCGTCGTCCTCCCCGACCGGCATCATCGACCTGCTGGAGGACCCGGCCCGCTCGGCCAAGAAGATCCGCTCGGCGGTCACCGACACCGGCCGGGAGATCGTCTTCGACACCGAGACCAAGCCCGGGGTGTCCAACCTGCTCACCATCCACTCCGCCCTGTCCGGCCGGAGCATCGACGACCTGGTGGCGGCGTACGCGGGCCGGGGCTACGGCGATCTCAAGAAGGAGCTGGGCGAGGTGGTCCGCGAGTTCGTCACCCCGATCCAGGAACGCACCCGGGCCTACCTCGACGACCCCGCGCAGCTCGACAAGCTGCTCGCCGTCGGGGTGGAGAAGGCCCGTGCGGTGACCGTGCCGACGCTGCGCACAGCGTACGAGCGGGTCGGGTTCCTGGCGTCGGCCCCCGTGGCGTAACGGTGGGCGGGTCGGCGGTACGGGTCGAGACGATGGCCGGAGGGGTGGCGCGGAGCGTGGATCGCAGCGACGGGATACCGGTGGCCGGCGACACCATCCAGATCGGGATCGCGGTGGACATCCCGGAGCCGTGGGGTGGGCTGCTGACCCGACGCCGGATGCAGACGGGTGACCCGCAGGTCGTCCCCGCGCACGTGACCCTGCTCGGCCCGACCGAGATCCCCCTGGCCGCGCTGGAGTCGGTCGAGGCGCACCTGGCGCAGGTGGCCACCGCCCACCTGCCGTTCACCCTGCACCTGCGGGGCACCGGCACGTTCCGGCCGGTGACCCAGGTGGTCTTCGTCGCCGTCGCGGCCGGGATCAGCGAGTGCGAGCTGCTCGCCGCCGCCATCAGCGCCGCCCCGCACCTGCACCGGGAGCTGCGCTTCCCGTACCACCCGCACGTCACCGTGGCGCAGGACGTCGCCCCGGAGGCGCTGGACCGGGCGTACGAGGATCTCGCCGACTTCTCGGCGATGTTCGAGGTGGAGGGCTTCACCCTCTTCTCGCACAGCGGCGCGACCCGGTGGCAGCCGCGCCGGGACTTCCGGCTCGGCGGCTGACCCGTCCCGTGGCCGGTCGGAGGGGCCCCCGGCGCGGCACCTCGCCCGCCGGTGGCACGCTGGTGGCCGGCACCCGCTCCCGCCGACCGCCGGTTGGCCGGCACCGGTGACGACAGATCGGCGAGGATGACGTGGTGGACGCGTGGGGCCGGTGGACGGCCGGCATCGACCGCCGGTTCACCGTGGCCCGGCACCGGTGGCCCCGGCTCGACCACCTCTGGCGGGCGGTGGACCTCTACGGCGAGGTGCTGGGCGGTCGGTTGGCCGCCGCCATCGCCTACTACGGGTTCTTCGCCGTGTTCGCCCTCGCCCTGGTCGCCTACTCGGTCTTCGGGGCGATCCTGGAGGACAACGACGAGGTCTCCGACGCGGTGGCGGAGTTCCTGCGGGACAACCTGCCCTTCCTCGACCCGCAGCAGATCGCCGAGAGCAGCAACGCGGTAGGCGTGGTGGGCCTGGTCATCCTGTTCTTCACCGGGATCGGCTGGGTGGAGGCGATCCGGTCGTCGCAGCGGCTGATGTACGGCTTCAACCAGCAGCCGGGCAACCTGGTGGTCCGCCGGCTGGTGGACCTGGGTGTGCTGCTGCTGGTCTTCGTCATGCTGGGCATCTCGGTGGCGGCGGTGGACGCACTGGAGTCGGTGCTGCGGTTCCTGCTGCGGGCCACCGGTTCGGTGGGGCTGACCACCATCAGCGCGGTCCTCAGCGTGCTGGTCAACGCGGTGCTGGCGACGGCGCTGCTGGTGGCGGTGCCCCGGCTGCGGATGAGCCGCCGCCGGCTGCGCCCGGTGGTGTTGCTGGTCGCGGTCGGGATCACCCTGCTCAACACGGTCGGCCGGTTCTACATCGTGCGGACCGAGCGCAACCCGGCGTACGCCGTGGTGGCCGGTGCGGTGGCCGTGCTGCTCTACCTCTACCTGCTCAACCAGTTGGTGCTCTTCGGTGCGGCGCTGGCCGCCACCAGCCGGCACGGCCGGGTGGTCGACCTGTCGGAGGGGGCGG
Source organism: Micromonospora sp. (assembly GCF_048594385.1). Classification (NCBI taxonomy): domain Bacteria; kingdom Bacillati; phylum Actinomycetota; class Actinomycetes; order Micromonosporales; family Micromonosporaceae; genus Micromonospora; species Micromonospora sp. Next base: position 9,068 of record NZ_JBMDWU010000537.1, read on the forward strand.
TGATGCGGCAGGTCAACGTCGAGGCCGACGTCGACACCGAGACCGATCCGGGTACGCCGGGAGGGGCGGGCTGATGTCTGTCGAGATCGATCCGGGCTCCCCGGTGCCCCCGTACGAGCAGGTGCGGGCGCAGCTCGCCGCGATGATCGGCGACGGCCGGCTGGCGGTCGGTACCCGGCTTGCCCCGGTCCGGCAGTTCGCCGCCGAGCTGGGGTTGGCGGTGAACACGGTGGCCCGCGCCTACCGGGAGCTGGAGTCGGCCGGGCTGGTGCAGACCCGGGGCCGGCACGGCAGCTTCGTCGCCCCGGGCCGGGACGACGCGGTCGACCGGTTGCAGCGGGCGGCGGCCCGCTACGCCGAGGAGGCGACCCGGCTGGGCGTGCCGCCGGACCGCGCGTTGGCCCTGGTCCGCGCCGCCCTGGGCGGGTCACCCCCGGCCTGAGCCCGCACCGTCGCCGCCCGGCCCGGTGCCGGCCCCGGCCGGCCGGGGCCGGGACCACGGCCGGGACGACGGTCGGGCCGGCTGACGGCAGGACCGGTCCGGGGAGGAAAGCGGGATGCCGACAGTCGCCGGAAAAGATGAATGGGGCAAATGCCGCCCGTCGCGCCGGCCTGAACGACCATGATGAGCCGGTGGGCGCACTCGTGACGCTGGACCTGCCGGACGACTCGCCGCTGCTCACCCTGCCCTGGATCATCACGTTCGGCCCGCTCGCCGATCCGGCCGAGTGGGAACCCGTGGTCTGCGGCCCGTACGAGCGACCGCACGCGCTGGCCCTGGCCGAGGCGGTGGTGGCCGACGAACGGTTCATGGCGGTGGTCGAGCCGCTGGTGCCGGCGCTGTCGGCCGAGGAGATCCGGGGCGAGATCGCCGCGTCGCAGCTCGCCGCCGCCGACGAGGAGGCCCGGATCGAGGCGGCCGACCTCTACGGGGACTTCGACGACGTCCTCGACGAGCATGAGGACGAGGCCGCCGTCGGGGCCGACCGGCCGCAGCCGCCGCCCGTGCCGACCGAGGCACAGGTGCGGGCGGGCTTCGGGCGGATCGCGGGGCTGCTGCGCGGGCGGTGACGGGTCGGGCGACGCCGGTACGCGGTGGTGCACCGGCGTCCCGGGAAGCGGACTTCCCGGGACGCCGGTGCCACCTTCACCCCCCACCACAAGGGGTCGGCAGCCCCAGTCGCCCGTCGGCGCGGGGCACAACGGACGACCAGGTCAAAGGCGGGTTACCCGGCTCAGCGCCGTTCGAACCACGCGGCTGCGTCCACCGGCAGGACGTGTCCGGCGTCCTGCTCGGTGAGGTCGGCGCTGGCCACCAGGGGACGGCCGTACCCGTCGATCCGGACCGGGGCGCCGCTGAGGTTGACCACGCAGGTCAGCGCGGCGGCGTCGCCGTCGCGGCGGAACGCCAGCACCCCCGGCTCGGTCTGCTGCCAGAGCACCGGGCCGGCGGTGGCCGACAGCGCCGGGTGCGTGCGCCGGACCCGCAGCGCGGCCCGGTACAGCTCCAGCGTCGAGCCGGGCGTTCCGGTCTGGGCGGCCACCGAGAGGGCCCGCCAGGTGGCCGGGGCCGGCAGCCAGCTCAGTTCGCCGCCCTGCGGCCCGAAGCCGTACGGGGGCAGCTCACCGCCCCACGGGATCGGCACCCGGCAGCCGTCCCGGCTCTCCCCGGTCCGCAGGAACGCCGGGTCCTGCCGGAGCGCGTCGGGCAGGTCCAGCACCTCCGGCAGGCCCAGTTCCTCGCCCTGGTAGAGGTAGGTGGAGCCGGGCAGGGCCAGCATCAGCAGGGCGGCGGCGCGGGCCCGGCGCAGGCCGACCTCGCCGTCGCCGTACCGGGTGACGTGCCGTTGCCGGTCGTGGTTGGACAGCACCCAGGTGGTCGGCGCGCCGACGATCGTCGCCTCGGCCAGCGCGGTGTCGATCACCTTGCGGAACGAGTCAGCCGACCAGGTGGCGTCGAGGAAGTCGAAGCTGAACGCCTGGTGCAGCTCGTCCGGGCCGATGTAGCGGGCGAGCCGCTGCGGGGTCTCTGCCCACGCCTCGGCCACCGCCATCCGGCCGCCGGGGTAGCTGTCCAGGATGGGTCGCCAGGCGCGGTAGATGTCGTGCACCTCGTCCTGGTCGAAGTAGGGCAGCCGGCCCTTGCCGAGCAGCTCCGACTGGCGGCGGCCGGTGGTCATCGAGCTGAAGCCGACGTCCGGCAGCCCCTCGGCCTTGATCATGCCGTGGGCCACGTCGATGCGGAACCCGTCGACCCCCCGGTCGAGCCAGAAGCGGAGGACGTCTTCGAACTCGGCACGCACCTGCGGGTGCCGCCAGTTCAGGTCGGGTTGGGCCGGGTCGAACAGGTGCAGGTACCACTGGCCGTCCGGCAGCCGGGTCCAGGCGGGGCCGCCGAAGATGCTCTCCCAGTCGTTGGGGGGCAGTTCGCCGTCGACGCCCTGGCCGTCGGCGAACAGGTAACGCTCCCGCTCGGGGGAGCCGGGGCCGGCGGCGAGGGCGGCGGTGAACCAGGGGTGTGCGCTGGAGGTGTGGTTGGGCACCAGGTCCACGATGATCCGCAGGCCCAGCGCGTGCGCGTCGGTGATCATGGCGTCGAAGTCGGCGAGGTCGCCGAAGAGCGGGTCGACGTCGCGGTAGTCGGCCACGTCGTAGCCGGCGTCGATCTGCGGCGAGGTGTAGAACGGGGTGAGCCAGAGCGCGTCCACCCCGAGGTCGCGCAGGTAGGGCAGCCGCTGCCGGATGCCCCCGAGGTCGCCGACGCCGTCACCGTCGGAGTCGGCGAAGCTGCGGACGTACACCTGGTAGACGACCGCGGCGCGCCACCAGTCGTCGTCGGAGGCCAGCGGCGTGGGGTCGGTGGCGGTCATCGGCGGAGATCCCCGTTCTGTGGCGGGACGGCGGCACCCGCGCGGCGGTGGGTGACGACGCGGGTGTGTGGAGAGAATGCCGGCCAGATGCTGCAAGAGTCAAGCATGCCTTGCGCAAGAAATGACGTCCGTCACCGGTGGCCAGGGCAGGTCGTTCGTGGGCGCGTCCCGTCCACCGGGAGGTGGACCCGGTCGACGGGCCGGCGCGGCCCGGGAGGTGGCGGGGGTGTCAGGCGGGGACGGCGAGGGCGGGCGGCACCGGGCGCTGCCGGCCGGCGTCCGCCGGTCGGACGACCGCGGTCGATCCGCGTACCACCAGCTCCGGGCGGAACAGGTACTCCGAGTGCGGCGCGGCGTGCCCGTTGATCTCGTCGACCAGGGCCCGGACCGCGGCCACCGCCATCGCGGCCACCGGCTGCCGCATGGTGGTCAGCGGCGGGTCGGTGAAGGCCATCAGCGGCGAGTCGTCGTAGCCGACCACCGACAGGTCGCCCGGCACGGACATGCCGCGCTGCCGGGCGGCCCGGACCGCGCCGAGCGCCATCAGGTCGGAGCCGCAGACGATCCCGGTGACCCCACGCCCGATCAGCCGGCCGGCGGCGGCCTCGCCGCCCTCGACGCCGAACAGCGACAGCTCGGCGAGCGCGTCCAGGTCGCCGCCGGTGGTGCCGAGCCGGGTCATCGCGGCCCGGAAGCCGGCCACCCGACGCTGCACCGGCACGAACCGGTCCGGCCCGGTGATCAGGCCGATCCGCCGGTGCCCGAGCGCGACCAGGTGCGCCACGGCCAGCTCGGTGGCCTCCCGGTCGTCGCAGGAGACGAAGGGCGCGGCGATGCCGGGGGCGTACCCGTTGATCATGACGACCGGCAGCGGCCGGGCGATCAGCGCGCGGTACCGGTCGTGGTTGGCGGCCGTGTCGGCGTGCAGGCCGGAGACGAAGACGATGCCGGAGACCTGCCGGTCGAGCAGCATCTCCACGTACTCGTCCTCGGTGACCCCGCCCGGGGTCTGGGTGCACAGCACCGGGGTGAACCCGCTCTGTGCCAGCGTCGACTCGATGACCTGGGCGAACGCCGGGAAGATGGGATTGTCCAGCTCCGGCACCACCAGCCCGACCAGGCCGGCGCTGCGCTTGCGCAGCCGGGCCGGACGCTCGTAGCCGAGCACGTCGAGGGCGGTCAGTACCGCCTGTCGGGTCTCGGGGGCCACACCGGGGCGGTCGTTGAGCACCCGCGACACCGTGGCCTCGCTGACTTCGGCCTGTTGGGCGATGTCGGACAGTCGAGCGCGCATGGCGGCACTCTAGCTCACGGGCAAGTTCTTGCGTACGCCTCTGCAAGCCCTTCCATTGCATGCAACCTCTTGCTAACGTCCCGGCAACACGTGACAGCAGCGACGCGGCCTTCCCGGCGTCGGTTGGCAAGAACTTTCAGTGTTTCCCCGGTGTGGTCGCCCGTCCCCCGGCGACCCGTCATGACGACAGGAGTACCGATGCGCATCCGTACCGCGGGTGTGGTCACCGTTCTCGGCCTGGCGCTCGCCGCCTCGGGCTGCGGCGGCGACAACAGCAAGGACGAACCGGCCGCCAAGGCCACCTCCCCGGCCGCGAGCGGCAAGCTCGTCATCTGGGCGGACGACAAGCGGACCGCGGCGCTCAAGCCGTTCGCCGAGAAGTTCGGCCAGGACAACGGCGTCACCGTCGAGGTGCAGGCCGTCTCCAAGGACCTCCAGACCAACTTCGTCACCGCCTCCCAGCAGGGCAGCGGCCCGGACGTGGTGGTCGGCGCGCACGACTGGATCGGCAACCTCGTGCAGAACGGGGCCATCGACCCGGTGCAGCTCGCCGCCGAGCAGAAGTCCGGCTTCAACGAGACCGCGATCAAGGCGGTCACCTTCAACGGGCAGCTCTACGGTGTCCCCTACGCCACCGAGAACGTCGCGTTGATCCGCAACACCGCGCTGGCCCCCGAGGCGCCCAAGACGATCGAGGACCTGGTCGCCACCGGCAAGAAGCTCAAGGCCGACAAGAAGGCCAGCGAGATCCTCTGCCTCCAGTCCGGACAGAACGGCGACGCGTACCACATCTACCCGCTGTACACCTCGGCCGGCGGCTACCTCTTCGGCACCGCCGCCAACGGCGACTACGACCCGAAGGACCTGGGCGTGGGCAAGCCGGAGTCGATCGAGGCGTTCAAGAAGATCGGCAAGCTCGGCGAGAAGGGCGACGGCGCGCTCAAGCGCTCCATCACCGGCGAGAACTCGATCGCCACCTTCACCGGTAAGAAGTGTGCCTTCCTGGTCTCCGGCCCGTGGGCGATCGCCGACGCCAAGAAGGCAGGTATCTCCTACGACATCTCCCCGGTCCCCGGCTTCGCCGGTGGCAAGCAGGCCCAGCCGTTCGTCGGCGTCCAGGCGTTCTACGTCGCCGCCAAGGGCAAGAACAAGGCGCTGGCCCAGGAGTTCGTCACCAACTACGTCACCACCCCCGAGCTGGCCGTGGCGCTCTACCAGGCCGAGCCCCGCCCGCCGGCGTTGACCGCCGCGTTTGACCAGGTCAAGGGTGCCGACCCGGACCTGGCCAAGTTCTCCGAGGCGGGCAAGGGCGGGCAGGTGCTGCCGGCGATCCCGGCCATGGCCGCGATCTGGGACCCGTTCGGCAAGGCGGAAGCGGCCGTCATCGGTGGGGCCGACCCGGCGAAGACCGTCACCGCCGCCGGCAAGACGATCTCGGGTCAGATCAAGTAATGAGCACGCTGTCCGGCCCGGGACCTGCCCCGCAGGCCCCGGGCCGGGGGCCTGCGCGTTCCGGGCCCCCGGAATCCTCCCGTACCGCGCGCTCCCACGCGCCGATCACCGCGACCGGTCTCGTCGTCAAGGTGGTCCTGCTCGGCCTGGTGGCCGGGATCGCGATCTGGGCGGCCTTCCCGCTCGTCGCCGCCCGGTTCTGGGTCGGTCTCGCCATCCTGGTGGCCACCACCGCCGGCCTGGGCTACCTCTACCTCACCCGCCGGCACATCCCGGCCAAGTACCTGGTGCCAGGAACGATCTTCCTGATCGCCTTCCAGGTCTTCCCGGTGCTCTACACCGCGAGCACCGCGTTCACCAACTTCGGCGACGGCCACCGGGGCTCCAAGGACGACGCGATCGTCGCCATCGAGACCTCCTCGGTCAAGCAGGTCCCTGGCTCCGCCGAGTACGCCCTCGCCATCGCCACCACCGGCGACCCGGCCACCGGGCCGCTGATCTTCCTGCTCACCGACCCGGCGACCGGCCGGGTCTCCGCCGGGAACGCCGACGGGCTACGCCCGCTGGACGCCGCCGACGTGACCGTCGCCGGCAGCGGCAGGGTCACCGCCGCCAAGGGCTACACCGTGCTCAACGTCGGCCAGGCCAGCGTCCGCAGCGAGGAGATCACCGCCCTGGTGGTGCCGACCTCCGGGGGCGCGGTGCGCTCCAACGGCCTGTCCCGTGCCTACGAGGGCAGGGCCGTCCGGGCGTACGACCGGGGCTGCGACTGCGTCACCGACGGCGAGACCGGCAGGACCTGGACGGCCGACCCGGACACCGGCTCCTTCGTCGCCGCCGACGGCGAACGGCTCGCCCAGGGCTGGCAGGTCGGGGTGGGGTTGAAGAACTTCGCCCGGGTGCTCACCGACCCGAACATCTCCGGCCCGTTCTTCGGCACCCTGCTGTGGAACTTCGCCTTCGCGATCGGCTCCACCGGGTTCACCTTCGGACTCGGCATGGCGATCGCGCTGGCCCTGCACTCGCCCCGGATGCGGGGTACCAACCTCTACCGGGTCTTCCTGATCCTGCCGTACGCGATGCCGTCGTTCGCGATGCTGCTGGTCTGGCGGGACATGTTCAACACCGACTTCGGCCTGGTCAACAACCTGTTCGGGCTCGGCGTCGACTGGTTCGGCGAGGCCTGGTCGGCCCGGCTGGCGGTGCTGCTGGTGCAGCTCTGGCTCGGGTACCCGTACATGTTCCTGGTGACCACGGGCGCGCTCCAGGCGATCCCCAAGGAGCTGACCGAGGCCACCTCGGTCGACGGCGCGTCGCCCTGGCAGTCGTTCCGGGCGGTCACCCTGCCGCTGCTGCTGGTCGCGCTCTCGCCGCTGCTGATCGCGTCGTTCGCGTACAACTTCAACAACATCAACGCGATCTGGTTGACCACCGAGGGTGGCCCGTTCGCGCCGGACAACCCGACCAACGGGGCCACCGACCTGCTGATCACGTACACCTACCGGCTGGCCTTCGGCGCGCAGGGCGCCGAGTTCGGCCTGGCCGCCGCGGTGTCGATCTTCATCTTCGCGATCGTGGCCACGGTCTCGGCGGTCAGCTTCCGGCGCACCCGCCGGCAGGAGGAGGTCTACTCGTGACGACCCGTCCCCACACCGCCGGGCCGGCGACCCCCGCCGCACCCGTCGTCGGATCGGATGCCGCCGGCCCGCGTGCCGGTCGGCCGGGTGCCGCGGTACGCGGTGGCCGGCGTCCTGGCCGGTGGTTCACCCAGGTCGGCTGGCGGCACGTGGTCGGCGTGCTGGCGGTGGCGTTCAGCCTCTTCCCGATCCTGTTCGTGCTCTCCGCCGCGCTCAACCCGCTCGGCACCCTCTCGTCGACCGAGCTGCTGCCCACCGGGGCGTCGCTGTCGAACTTCGGCGACCTGTTCGAGCGTACGGAGTTCGGCCGCTGGTTCCTCAACTCGCTGCTCGTCGCGGGCGGGGCGAGCTTCGCGTCGATCTTCCTGTCCTCGCTGGCGGCGTACGCGTTCTCCCGGATGCGCTTCGCCGGGCGGCGGTTCGGGCTGCTGACGCTGCTGCTGATCCAGATGTTCCCGCAGTTCCTGGCGATCGTGGCGATCTTCCTGATCTTCACCCGGGTCACCGACCTGTGGCCGTCGATCGGCTTCAACACCCCGTGGGGCCTGTTCCTGCTCTACATGGGCGGCGCGCTGGGCATGAACACCTGGCTGATGAAGGGGTTCTTCGACACCCTGCCCCGCGAGCTGGACGAGTCGGCCACGATGGACGGCGCCAGCCACGCGCAGGTCTTCTTCCGGATCATGCTGCCGCTGGTGGCGCCGATCCTGGCGGTCACCGCGCTGCTGTCGTTCATCGGCACGATCAACGAGTTCATGATCGCCAACGTGTTCCTCACCGACACCGGGTCCAAGACCCTCGCGGTCGGCATGTTCGGCCTGGTGGCGGGGGAGCGGAACAACAACTTCGGCATCTTCGCGGCGGGCACCCTGCTCACCGCGATCCCCACCGTGCTGGTCTTCCAGCTCCTCCAGCGCTACATCGTCTCCGGCCTCACCGCCGGGGCCGTCAAGGGATGAATCGGAAGGCACCCCATGTCCCTGTCGCCGCACCACGACGGCTCAGAACTCTACGTACCCGAGCAGGAACCCACCCTCGGTCAGACCGTGCCGGTCTTCGTCCGGGTGCCCGAGGGCACCGACGTCCGGCAGGTGCACGTGCGGACCACCGGCGACGGTGAGCCGCGTTTCGTCGAGGCCACCGTCGACCGCCGGGACGGCCACGACGTGTGGTGGCGGGCCGACGTCGAGGTCCGCAACCCGGTCAGCAACTACCGGTTCATGCTCACCGGGACGACCGGCTACCGCTGGCTCAACGCCGCCGGCACGGTCGACCACGACGTGCCCGACCACGGCGACTTCAGGCTGGTCAGCCACGCCCCGCCGCCAGCCTGGGCGCGGGACGCGCTGGTCTACCAGATCTTCCCCGACCGGTTCGCCCGGTCCGCCGCCGCCGACGGGCGCACCCCGCCGGACTGGGCGGTCCCGTGCGACTGGGACACCCCGGTCATCGGGTACGGCCCGCAGACCCCCCGCCAGTTCTACGGCGGCGACCTCGACGGCATCACCGAACGCCTCGACCACCTGGACCGGCTCGGCGTCAACACCGTCTACCTGACGCCGATCTTCCCGGCCCGCTCCAACCACCGCTACGACGCCGCCGGCTTCGACACCGTCGACCCGTTGCTCGGCGGCGACGCGGCCCTGGTCCGGCTGGCCGACGCCGTCCGGGCCCGGGGCTGGCGGCTGATCGGCGACATCACCAGCAACCACACCGGAGACGCGCACGAGTGGTTCACCCGCGCCCTAGCCGACGTCCACGCCCCCGAGCGGGAGATGTACTACTTCGACGTGCCCACCGGCGGCGGGGAGCCGACGTACGAGTCGTGGAACGGGGTGCGGTCGCTGCCGAAGCTGAACTGGGGCAGCGCCGAGTTGCGCCGCCGTTTCGCCACCGACCCGGACTCGCTGCTGCGCCGCTGGCTGCGCCCGCCGTACGGGCTGGACGGCTGGCGGGTCGACGTGGCCAACATGACCGGGCGGCGGGGCGCGGACGCGTACACCCACGAGGTGGCACGGCTGCTGCGCGAGGTGGTCGCGCAGACCCGGGCCGACGGGCTGCTGCTCGCCGAGCACGGCCACGACCACACCGGTGACCTGGACCGCGACGGCTGGCACGGCACGATGAACTACGTCGGCTTCACCGACCCGGTCTGGTCCTGGCTGCGCACCGGGCCCGGGGACCACGCGCCGCTGCCGAACTTCCTCGGCACGCCGGGCGGGGTGCGGCGGCGGGACGCGCACGCGGTGCTCGCCACCATGAACAGCTTCCGGTCGCTGATCTCCTGGCGGTCGTACGTCCACTCGTGGCAGCTGCTCGGCTCGCACGACTCGGCCCGCATCCGCACGGTGGTCGGCGACGCCGCCCGGCAGGAGGTGGCCGCCGGCCTGCTCGCCACGCTGCCCGGCACCCCGGTGGTCTTCGCCGGTGACGAGTGGGGGCTGACCGGCGGCAACGGCGAGGGCTCCCGCACCCCGATGCCGTGGCACCGGCCGGAGCGCCGGGACGCCGGCACCTTCGCCGCGTACCGGGCGCTGCTGGCGCTGCGTCGGGACACCCCGGAGCTGCGGCACGGCGGCCTGCGCTGGGTGTACGCCGACGCCGACACGCTTGTCTTCCTGCGTGAAGCGACCACCGGCACGGTGCTGGTGCTGGCCCGCCGGGCGGCCGGCACGCCGGTGCGGCTGACCGGCCTGCCGGCCACCGGGAACGCCGGTTCCGGCCCGGCGGGGGAGAACCTCCACGGGGGTGCCCCGGCGCTGCGGCCCGCCCCCGACGGCGGGATCACCCTGCCCGGTGACGGCCCGACCTTCCAGGTCTGGCGGCTCTGACGGGCGGCCCGTCGGCGGGGGCGGCGAGATCACGGATTGAACTCAGCCGGCGGGCCACCTACTACAAACTGTCGTTGATGGGGGAGGATGGCCGGCGTGGAAGCTCTCCGACTGATCCTTCTCTACGTCCATCTGATCGGGTTCGCGCTGCTGCTCGGCGGCGCCGTCGCCCAGTACGTCAGCGGCCGGCTGCGGATCAACGCGGCCATGCTCTGGGGCTCGGTGATCCAGTTGCTGACCGGCGTGGGCCTGTCCGCGCCGCTGCGCGACGGCGACGAGCCGGCCCCCGCCAAGCTTGTTACCAAGTTGGTGCTGGCCCTGCTCATCTTCGTCATGGTCTTCTTCTCCCGGAAGCGGGCGCAGGTGGCCCGTGGCCATTTCCTGGCGATCATCGGGTTGACCCTGGTCACGGCCGCTGTGGCGGTGTTCTGGCGGTAGCCGTCGGGGTCGCCGGGAACGGGACGTTCGCCGCACCCGGCCCGCCGGAACCGGCATGCTGAGTGATGTGCCCCACCCGAGGGTTACGCCGGGATAACGAGCGTTCAACAGTCGTGCACGATTGGCGGCCGGTGGGTGGACGTCGGGCTACGCTCCCGTCCGTAACGTGGGATGCCGGCGGCACAACGCTCGTCGGTTCAAGGGCTGCCACCGCACGAGGCGGTGTGCAATGGAAGGAGACGTCTTGCGCTCTGTGCGTGGGATGCGGATCGCCTCTGCCATCGCGGCGGGTGGGCTCGTGCTGGGTGCTGCCGCGTGTGGTGAGGCGCCGGACGACGACAACAACGCCGGTGGCAGCGGCGACAAGAAGTACAGCGCCTGCATGGTGACCGACGTCGGCGGCATCGACGACAAGTCGTTCAACACCTCCGCCTGGAAGGGCCTGGAGGAGGCCAAGAAGGCCAACGACAACATCGACATCAAGTACGTCGCGTCGAAGGCCGAGGCGGACTACGAGGTCAACCTGACCGGGTACGTCAACCAGAAGTGCGACTTCATCCTGGCCGTCGGTGGCCTGATGCAGGACGCCACCAAGAAGATCGCCGCCGCGAACCCGAACCAGCAGTTCGGCATCGTGGACGCGAACCCGGCCACGGCGAACGTCTACCCGATGCAGTTCGACACCGCCCAGGCCGCCTTCCAGGCCGGCTACCTGGCCGCCGGGATGACCAAGAGCGGCAAGGTCGGCACCTACGGTGGCCTGCCGATCCCGCCGGTGACCATCTTCATGGACGGCTTCGCCGACGGCGTGGCGCACTACAACAAGACCAAGAGCAAGAACGTCCAGGTGCTCGGCTGGGACAAGGCGACCCAGAAGGGTTCCTTCACCAACGACTTCGCCAAGCAGGACGAGGGCAAGAAGGTCTCCGACGCGCTGGTCGCCCAGGGCGCGGACATCGTCATGCCGGTCGCCGGTGGCGCGGGCCTCGGCACCACCGCCGCGGCGAAGGCGTCGGGCGGCAAGTACTCGGTCGTCTGGGTCGACGTCGACGGCTGCGAGAGCACCCCGGACTGCGCGGCGCTGCTGACCACCGTGGTCAAGAACATCCCGGACGCCGTCAAGGACGCCGTGCTCAAGGCCGCCGGTGGCGAGAAGCTCGCCGCCACCCCGGGCTTCGTCGGCAACCTCGCCAACAACGGTGTCTCGATCGCCCCGTACCACGACTTCGACAGCAAGGTCCCGGCGGACCTCAAGGCCGAGGTCGAGAAGCTCAAGGCGGACATCGCCGCCGGCACCATCACGGTCACCTCGAAGGCCCAGCCGACCAAGTGACCGCCGCGTCGGCCGCCACGATGGGATCATCGGCAGCGGCGGCCGGCGGGCACCAGGCATGACGACCGGCCGTCCCGGCGTACGTGGGCAACCCACGGCGTCGGGGCGGCCGGTCCGCGCACCGGTCGGCCGGCACCCCGGTGACCGGCCGACCGGCAGCTAGGCTGCACCATCGCTCGCACTCCAGGAGGTTGCGCTGAGACTCGAACTGCGCGGCATCACCAAGCGGTTCGGTGATCTGGTCGCCAACGATCACATCAACCTGACGGTGGAGCCTGGAGAGATCCACGCCCTGCTCGGCGAGAACGGCGCGGGCAAGTCGACCCTGATGAACGTGCTCTACGGGCTCTACCAGCCCGACGGGGGCGAGATCCTGGTCGACGGCCGGCCGCTGAGGCTCAAGGGCCCCTCGGACGCGATCCGGGCCGGGATCGGCATGGTGCACCAGCACTTCATGCTGGTGCCGGTCTTCACCGTCACCGAGACCATCATGCTCGGCGCGGAGCAGGTCCGGGGCGGCATCGTCGGCTTCCTCGACCGGCGGCGCGCCCGCCGCGAGGTGGCCGAGGTCTCCGCGCGGTACAACCTGCGGGTCGACCCGGATGCGGTGATCGAGGACCTGCCGGTCGGCATCCAGCAGCGGGTCGAGATCGTCAAGGCGCTCACCCGCGACGTCGACCTGCTGATCCTCGACGAGCCGACCGCGGTGCTCACTCCGCAGGAGACCGAGGAACTGCTCACGGTCATGCGGTCGCTCAAGGCGGCCGGCAAGTCGATCGTCTTCATCACCCACAAGCTCGGCGAGGTCAAGGCCATCGCCGACCGGATCACCGTGATCCGGCGCGGCCGGACCGTCGGCACCGCCTCCCCCGAGGCGAGCCGGGACGAGTTGGCCGCGCTGATGGTCGGTCGCAACGTCCGGCTCACCGTCGACAAGCAGCCCGCCACCCCGGGCCGGCCGATCCTGGAGGTCGCCGGCCTGGTCGTCGACGACGACCGGCAGGTCCGCGCGGTGGACGGCGTCGACCTGACCGTACGCGCCGGTGAGGTGCTCGGCGTGGCCGGCGTGCAGGGCAACGGGCAGACCGAGCTGATCGAGGCGATCATGGGGCTGCGCCCGACGCTCGCCGGCACGGTGACCCTCGACGGCGAGCCGATCCACGGCTGGTCCACCAAGAAGGTGCTCCGCGCCGGGGTCGGCTACGTCCCCGAGGACCGCAGCGTCGACGGCCTGGTCAAGGAGTTCAGCGTCGCCGAGAACCTGGTCCTCGACATCTACGACCGGCCGCCGTTCGGCAAGGGCCTGGCGCTGCGGCCGGACGCGATCGCCGCCTCGGCGAAGGAGCGGATCGAGCAGTTCGACGTGCGTACCCCGTCGGCGGACGCGGCGGTCGGCACCCTGTCCGGCGGTAACCAGCAGAAGGTGATCGTGGCCCGGGAGCTGTCCCGGCCGCTGAAGCTCTTCATCGCTGCCCAGCCCACCCGGGGCGTGGACGTCGGCTCGATCGAGTTCATCCACAGCCGGGTCATCCGCGAGCGCGACGTCGGCACCGCCGTCATGGTCGTCTCCAGCGAATTGGACGAGGTGATCGGCCTCGCCGACCGGATCGCGGTGATGTACCGGGGCCGGATCATCGGCATCGTCGGCCCGGACACCCCGCGCGAGGAGATCGGCCTGCTGATGGCCGGCATCACCCCCGACGCCCCCGCACCGGCCCCGACCGACGGCGTGGCCACCCCGGGCGGTCCGGCCGGCGGCGTGACGCCGGCCCCCGAGAGCCCTGGTAACGAGGACGAGGCATGAGCAACCCCAACCCGGTGTCCGGCTCCCCGGACAAGGAACCGGCGACCGAGGCGGAGCTGGCCGGAACCGGCAGGGCCGACCGGGGCGCCACGATGACCTCACCCAAGCAGCCCGCGCCGGGGCCCCGGCCCACGCTGGGCCGGCTCTTCCTGGACAACCTGTGGGCCGCCAACACGGTGACCGTGACGGTCCTCGCCCTGGTGCTGGCGATGCTGGTCGGCGCGGTCCTGATCATCGTGTCCGACCCGGATGTGCTGGCCACCTACGGCTACATCACGGCCCGCCCGACCGACGCCCTGAACGCGAGCTGGACGGTGGTCAGCGAGGCGTACGCCAACCTGTTCAAGGGGGCGGTCTTCGACCCGGAGGCGTCCGGTTTCACCGCCGCGATGAGCCCGATCTCGGAGACCCTCACCTACACCGCGCCGCTGGTGTTCACCGGGCTGTCGGTGGCGCTCGCCTTCCGGGGCGGCCTGTTCAACATCGGTGCCCAGGGCCAGGCGACGATGGGCGTGATCCTGGCCGCCGTGGCCGGCTTCGCGTTGCCGCTGCCGCCGGTGGTGCACCTGGTCGTCGCGTTGATCGCCGGTGCGGCCGGCGGCGCGGTCTGGGGGTTCGTCCCCGGCATCCTCAAGGCCCGGACCGGCGCGCACGAGGTGATCAACACGATCATGCTCAACTACGTCGCCGTCTACTTCCTGTCCTGGATCATCGTGCAGAACGGCGTGCAGAACCCGGACCGGGCGGACGCGATCAGCCGCCCGGTCGACTCCTCGGCCGCGCTGCCCCGGCTGCTCGGCGACAACCTGCGGGTGCACGCCGGCATCCTGCTCGCGGTGCTGGCCACCTGGGCCATCGCCTGGCTGCTCAACCGCTCGACGCTCGGCTTCGAGCTGCGGGCCGTCGGCGCCAACCCGGAGGCGGCGCGGACCGCCGGCATCAGCGTCACCAAGACGTACGTGCTGGTGATGGTGATCGCCGGGATGCTCGCCGGCCTCGGTGGCAGCCAGATGGTGCTGGGTTCCACCGCGAACGCGCTCACCCCGCTGGTGATCGCGCAGATCGGCTTCGACGGCATCCTGGTGGCGCTGCTCGGCCGGGTGAAGCCGTGGGGTGTGCTGCTGGCCGCGCTGCTGTTCGGCGCGCTCCAGGCCGGTGGCAACCGGATGCAGTCGTACTCCGGGATCTCGCTGGAGCTGGTCACCGTGCTCCAGGCGCTGATCGTCATCTTCATCGCCGCGCCGGCCCTGGTGAAGGCGATCTTCCAGCTCCGGGCCGCCCGTGCCGCCCGGTTGCAGACGAGCCTCGCGAAGGGCTGGTGAGGCATGTCCACCACCGCTGTCCCCGACGTCGCCGTGGCCGCGGTCGACGAGGGTTTCTGGACCCGCCCCCGCAAGGTGGGCCTGGTCCTGCTGGCGCTGGGCGTGCTCGCCACCGTGCTGTTCGGGGCGTTGGCCACCGGCCAGCAGGCCCGGTTCACCCTCAGCGAGACCGAGGGCGGCGCGGCGCTGGAGATCCAGGGCACCCTCGGCGCGATCCTGTTCGGGGTCGTCGCCGCCGCAGCCGGCGGCGCGCTGCTGGTCGGGGTCCCGAAGCGCTGGTTCACCCTGGTCCTCGGGGTGGGGCTGGTCGGCTTCGTGCTGAGCTTCCTGTGCTGGCAGGTCTCCGCCGCCCCCGAGGGCCGCAACTTCATGCCGATGGTCAACATCGTCCGGGGCACCTTCGTCCTGGCCCTGCCGCTGATCTTCGGCGCGCTGGCCGGGGTGCTCTGCGAGCGGTCCGGCGTGGTCAACGTCGCCATCGAGGGGCAGTTGCTGATGGGCGCGTTCAGCGGCGCGCTCTTCGGCAGCCTCAGCGGCAACGTCTGGGTGGGCCTGGTGGCGGCGGCCGTCGGTGGCGCGTTCATCTCGCTGCTGCTTGCCGTCTTCGCCATCCGCTACCTGGTCGACCAGGTCGTGATGGGTGTGGTGCTCAACCTGCTGGCGGTCGGCGTCACCGGCTTCCTCTACGAGCGGCTGATGCAGACCGACGCGGAGAAGTACAACAGCGCGCCGCGCTTCGGCAACTGGGAGATCCCGCTGCTGAAGGACATCCCGCTGCTCGGCCCGGCGCTGTTCCGGGGCAACATCTTCCTCTACCTCGGCCTGCTGCTGGTGCTCGTCATCCACCTCGCGCTGTTCCGCACCCGGTGGGGCCTGCGGACCCGGTCGGTGGGGGAGCACCCCACCGCCGCCGACACCCTCGGGGTCAAGGTGCTGGGCCTGCGGTACCGCAACGTGCTGCTGGCCGGGGTGGTGGCCGGCATCGGCGGCGCGTCGTACACCCTGGCGCTCTACAGCTTCACCAAGAACATGATCGGCGGTAAGGGCTTCATCGCCCTGGCCGCGCTGATCTTCGGCCGGTGGAGCCCGACCGGCGCGCTGCTCGCCGCGCTGTTCTTCGGCTTCGCCGACCAGCTCGCCACCTACCTCGGGGCGATCGGCAGCAGCATCCCCAACCAGTTCCTGGCGATGCTGCCCTACCTGGCGACCATCCTGGCGGTGGCCGGGCTGGTCGGTCGGGTCCGGGCACCCGCCGCCGACGGCAAGCCGTACGTCAAGGGCTGAACGACCGGCCCGCTGCGGGCCCGGCGGGGACCTCCCTGCCGGGCCCGCGTCGTCCCCGACGGACGCCGTCCGGGTACGGCCCCGGGCCGGCCGCCGGGAAGCGACGGGCGGCCGACCGGCACCCTTCCCGCACCCGGGTGGGGTGGCCTGGGCAGAATGAGGGGATGAGCGAGATCGACTGGGAGCGCCTGCGGGCCGCGGCGACCGAGGTGATGCGGCACGCCTACGTGCCGTACTCGAAGTTCCCGGTCGGCGCGGCGGCCCTGGTCGACGACGGCCGGGTGGTGGTCGGCTGCAACGTGGAGAACGCCGGCTACGGGGTGACCCTGTGCGCCGAGTGCGGGGTGGTCTCGGCGCTGCACGCCACCGGCGGCGGCCGGCTGGTCGCGATGTCCTGCGTCGACGCCACCGGGGAGCCGTTGATGCCGTGCGGCAGGTGCCGGCAACTGCTCTGGGAGAACGGCGGCCCGGAGTGCCTGGTCGAGTCGAGGACCGGCCCGCTGCGGATGGCAGAGCTGCTGCCGCACGCCTTCGACGTGGCCGACATCGAGGCGGTCGTCGGCGAGAACCCGGTGCCGGTGGTGCCGGACCGGCTGGCCGCCTGGCGGGGGCGGGGCACCGTCTTCGTACACCCGGACCTCTCCGCCGGGCAACAGGTCTGGACGGCGTACTGGGAACGGTCGGCGGGCGACAGCGACGAGGCCGGACCCGGGGTGCTGGAGGAGGGCCCGAGCTGGGGCGACCCGGCGGAGGCGATCACCTGGGGGCTGGCCCGGACGCCGAGGGTCGTGGTGGTGGACGCGGAGGGCACCATCTTCTGGGCCGGCGAGGGCGAGCCGCCGGTGGAGATCCCGGCCCGCTGGGCCACGTCCTGATCCGTCCGGTTCTCGCGCCGGTTACCGCAACGACTTCAGAGGGAACTCAACGGTGAGTGCTTTTACCGCGGTCGACGTCATCCGGGCCAAGCGGGACGGGGGTGTGCTCAGCGACGGCCAGATCGACTGGGTGGTCGACGCGTACACCCGGGGGCTGGTGGCCGACGAGCAGATGTCGGCGCTGGCCATGGCGATCCTGCTGCGCGGCATGTCGGTGCCGGAGATCGCCAGGTGGACCGCCGCGATGATCGCCAGCGGCGAGCGGCTGGACCTGTCGGCGGTGGACCGGCCGACGGTCGACAAGCACTCCACCGGCGGCGTCGGTGACAACATCACCCTGCCGCTGACCCCGCTGGTGGCGGCCTGCGGCGGCGCGGTCCCGCAGCTCTCCGGCCGGGGTCTCGGGCACACCGGCGGCACCCTCGACAAGCTGGAGTCGATCCCCGGCTGGCGGGCCTCGCTGAGCAACGACGAGTTCATCGCCCAGCTCCGCGACGTCGGCGCGGTGATCTGCGCGGCGGGCGCCGCGCTCGCCCCGGCCGACCGCAAGCTGTACGCGCTGCGCGACGTCACCGGCACCGTCGAGGCGATCCCGCTGATCGCCTCGTCGATCATGAGCAAGAAGATCGCCGAGGGCACCGGGGCGCTGGTCCTCGACGTCAAGGTCGGCTCCGGCGCGTTCATGAAGAACGTGGCCGACGCCCGCGAGCTGGCCCGGACGATGGTGGCGCTCGGCGACGCCCACGGGGTGCGCACGGTCGCCCTGCTCACCGACATGGCCACCCCGCTCGGCCTGACCGTCGGCAACGCCGTCGAGGTGGCCGAGTCGGTGCAGGTGCTCGCCGGCGGTGGCCCGGCCGACGTGGTGGAGCTGACCCTGGCCCTGGCCCGGGAGATGCTCGACGCGGCCGGCCTGCCCGACGCCGACCCGGCCGCCGCGCTGCGCGACGGGCGGGCGATGGACGCCTGGCGCACGATGATCCGCGCCCAGGGCGGCGACCCGGACGCCAAGCTGCCCACCGCCAACGAGGTGGAGGTGGTCCGCGCCGACACCGACGGCTTCGTCGAGTCCGTCGACGCGTACGCGATCGGGGTGGCCGCGTGGCGGCTCGGCGCGGGGCGGGCCCGCAAGGAGGACCCGGTCAGCGCCGCCGCCGGAGTGGTGCTGCACAAGCGGCCCGGCGATCCGGTCCGGGTCGGCGAACCGCTGTACGAGCTGCGCGCCGACGACACGGTACGGCTGCCGGCCGCACGCGCCGAGGCCGCCCTGGCGGTCCGGGTGTCGGCCACCGCGCCGTCGGCGTCGCCGCTGGTCATCGAGCGGATCGGCTGACGGTCGGCGGCACCGGTCAGCGGTCGGCGCGACGGGGGCCGGCCGACGTGGTGCCGGTCGCGACGGAACGCTATCCTCCCTGGTCAGGGGGACCGAACGGCGGTGACGCCGCGTGAGCAGACAGGGAATCCGATCGTGCTGGTAGCCGCGCCCGATCCCCGCGAGGTCCGCGAGGCGAGCCTCGACGAGTTGTCCCGGTTGCGCCTGCCCCTGCCGCCGGCCCAGTTTCCCCTGGTCTGGGAGCCGGGCGACGAGATCGAACTGCGGCCCACCGTGGAGATCGAGGCCCGCATCGCGGTGCTGCACCTGATCCTGGCCCGGTGCTTCGGGATGCCGGCGCAGACGGCGATGAGCTGGCTGCTCGACTCCCACCTCGTCGACATGGTCACCCCGCCCGAGTGGCAGTTCGTGGTGGGCGGCAAGGGCGACCACCGCTCGTTCGTCCTGCACCACGACGCGCTCTTCTCACTGTCCTGGGTGCTGGGCCTGAGCAAGCAGCTCGACCCGACCATCCCGGTGGACGAACGGCTGGTGGAGCGGATGCCGTACCTGGCCGGGGGGGAGACCTTCGGCCAGTGGCGGGCCCGCATCCTGGCCGCCCCGCAGCACCCGGCGGACGCCGCCGCCCTGCTCGACCTGCACTACTGCCTGGACTGGGCGTACCTGGAGGTGGAGAAGTCGGGGCACCGGCTGCCCGGCCTGGTGGACGCGAACGCGATCGGCCAGCGCCGGTGGGCGTTGGAGTGGGCGGTGATGCTGCGTGGCCCGTACCACGACGAGCCGCCCGGCTGGGAAGAGGTCGACCTCTCCACCTGAGTGCCCCTCGCCCGGCGGCAGGGTCGCGTCCTGTTACCCCGTGGTCAGCGGGGTCGCCAGGCGGTGAGACGTACCGAGGCGGTCACCGTGACCGGGGTGGGCAGCGCGTCGATCGCGGCGGCGAGCCGCGTCGGGTCGGTGTGCCAGGCGCTCGGCCCCATCCCGACCAGGGTGGCCACCTCGGCCCGGTCGAGGGTGAGCCGGGCGGCGTGCACGGCCGTGTGCTCCGGCGTGAACCGCCCGGCCAGGCTGTCCGCGACCCGGTCGGCCTTGGCCGGGTCGACCCGCAGCAGCCCGAGCACGTCGACCAGCTCGGCGAGGTGGGCGTCGGTGGGGGTGACCACCAGCAGTATCCCGACCGGGTGCAGCACCCGGTGGAACTCGTCGCCGTTGCGCGGGGCGAAGACGTCGAGCAGCACGGCCACCGACCGGTCGGCCAGCGGCAACCGCTGCCAGGTGTCGGCGAGCGCGGCGGCGGCGCGCGGGTGGGCACGGGCGGCGCGGCGCAGCGCCGGCTTGGCGACGTCCAGGGCCAGGCCGACGGCG
>NZ_JBMDWU010000538.1:0-7419 GCF_048594385.1 Micromonospora sp.
CCTGGCTGACCGGGTGTTCGATGGGGTGGTGGGCTGCTACCGGGTTGGTGCGGGCCTCCACCTCCCCCGGCCCGCCGCCGCCGCGAAGCCGCGCGACGGCGGCGGCCGTGACCTGCCGGACCGCCTCCGGGTCCTGCCCGTCGACGACGACGGCCGGGATGCCGAACGCCTCGGCCCGTCCGGTGATGGTGCCGGCCACCGCGCCGGCCACCGGCATGGTGGTGGCGTAGCCGTTGTTCTCGCAGACCAGCAGCACCGGCACCCGCCAGAGCGCGGCCAGGTTGAACGCCTCCAGCAGCATCCCCTCGTTGACCGCGCCGTCACCGAAGAAGCTCGCCCCGACCACGGGGTTGCCGCGCTGCCGGTGCGCCCACACCGCGCCGGTGAGGATCGCCGGGGACGCCCCGACGATGGCGTTGGCGCCGAGCACCCCGATGGAGAGGTCCGCCGCGTGCATCGAGCCGCCCCGGCCCCGGTTCAGTCCGGTTTCCCGGCCGCACAGTTCGGCCATCATCCGGGCCGGGTCGGCACCCTTGGCGAGCACGTGGCCGTGCCCCCGGTGGGTGCCGGTGACCAGGTCCCCCGCGCCGAGCGCGGCGCACACGCCGGCGGCGATCCCCTCCTGACCGAGGTAGGGGTGGATGCCGCCGACGATGTGCCCGGAGCGGACCAGGGCGATGGCCCGCTCCTCGAACCGGCGGATCAGCCGTACGGTGCGGTAGAGCCGGGCCGGGTCGGCGTCGGTCACCTGTCGCGGCCCTCCTTGACGGCGGCGAGGATGTCGTCCCAGAGCTGGGCACGGGCGGTCAGCGCCAGGTTGACCGTGTCGGCGCACTCCTGCCACTTGACGTCGTCGTCGCCGCACAGGTCGGCGAGCATCTGCATCGCCATCGGGGTGTGCTGCTCGCCGTCGACCTCGATGTGCCGCTCCAGGTAGTCGACGAAGGTGTGCAGCCGGTTGCTGCGCTCGTTGACCGCGACGACCTGGGTGAACATGTCGGGGATCAGGTCCTCCCGGCCGAAGGCGAACGCGGCGGCCTGGCAGTGCACCGGCGTCGACTCGATGATCTTCCAGGTGGTGGCGGCGAACGCCCGCGACGCCTCGGGCACACCCGCCTCGACCAGCGCGTCGGTCACCGACGTGCCGCCGCGCAGCAGGTCGACCAGCCGGTCGACGGCGGTGGTGTCCGCGCCCGCCTCGCCCATCCCCCGCACGTACAGCTCGAAGTGGCTGATGTAGCCCTCGCCGAGCTCGTCGCTCTCCTCCACCATGACGATGTCGTTGATCAGCCGCCGGCTGCCGGTCGGCCCGGTGGGGATCCACGGCACCGTCACGCAGGTGAGCTGCCGCTGCAACGACTTCAGCAGGGACATGAAGTCCCAGACCGCGAAGACGTGGTGCTCCATGAAGGTGACCAACGCCTCGTGGGTGTCCAGGTTGGCGTAGAGCGGGTGCTTGACCACCACGTCGCGGCGGTCGGTCACCGCCTGCTCCAACCGCTCGATGCCCGGGTGCGTCTTACCCCAGTCGTACCGTGACATGTTCAGCCTCCCTGCTGGGCGCGATCGCGCCAGATGACCGGGCAGTAGTCGGGGTCCGCGTAGTCCGGCCGCCCGTCGTGGGTGCGGCGGACCAGCACGTCGTGGTTGTACGCGGCGAGGCTGCCGTCGGAGAGCGGGAACTCCCGGTAGGCGTTGTCGCCGTCCTGCAGGTGCAGCGAGATCGCCCGGCGCGGGCGTCCGCTGACGTTGGCGCCGCTGCCGTGGTAGGTGCGGCAGTGGTGGAAACTCATGTGTCCCTTGGGGATCACCATGGGGATCTTGCGGATCTGCGCGCCGTTGTGCGCCGCGTTCTCGGCCAGCATCTCCTCGAGCTGGTCGCGGTCCCGCTCGGCGAAGTGCCGCACGACGGTGTCGTCCGCGCCGGTCTCCGACCACCGGTGGGAGCCGTCGACCATGGTGATGGTGCCCATCTCCTCACCGCAGTCGTGGAACGGGATGAACGCGGTGAGCATCCGCTCCGACGACGAGGACGACCAGTAGTGCTTGTCGAAGTGCCAGGGCACGATGTTGGACGGCTCGCCCGAGATCGGCGGCTTGTAGATCAGCGTGGACTGGAAGATGCGGATCTCGTCGGCCCGGGCCAGCCGGGCGGCGACCGCGCCGATCAGCGGCTTGCGCAGGATCGCGGCGATCCCGTCGTGCTCGTGGTGGACGTAGTCGTTGTGCCGCTGCACCGGCCCCTTCGACGGGTCCCAGTAGGCCAGCTTCGGCGGGCGCACCGGCAGGGTGCGGTCCCGCTCACCGTCGTAGTAGCGGTCGGTGGCCGCGGTCAGGGCGTCCACCTCGTCGTCGGTGAGCAGCTTCTTGGACAGGTACCAGCCGTGCTCGGCGTAGTGGCGCACGTCCTCGTCGGACGGGAGCAGCGCCTCCTCCTCGGCGGTCAACGTCGGATGTGTCGTGGTCATGCACCTGCTCCTCATGCCGTGCCGGCCGCGACGGCGGGGGTCGCCCCCGCCACGGCCAACTCCCGTTCCTTGGCCTCGTAGAGGGCCCGGATGTTGCCGCTGCCGAAGGTGCGTGCCCCGCGCCGCTCGATGAGTTCGAGGAAGAGGGTGCGCCGCACGTGCATCGACTCGGTGAAGATCTGCAACAGCTGCCCGCCGTGGTCGGCGTCGACCAGGATGCTGAGGTCCCGCAGCCGGTCCAACGGCGCGTCGATCTTGCCGACCCGCTGCTCCAGGTCGTCGTAGTAGGCAGCCGGGGTGCCGGCGAAGCGCACCCCGCGGGCGCCGAGCGCGCCGACCGCGCCGACGATGTCGTCGGTGCGCAGCCCCAGGTGCTGCACCCCGGCCCCGTGGTGCTCACTGAGGAACTTGTCGATCTGGCCGGGACGCCGCCCGGCGTCCGGTTCCAGCAGCACCAGGGTGACCCGCCCGGAGGCGTCCTGCACCACCTTGGAGTTCATCGCCTGACCGGCGACCTCGATGTGCTCCTCGAAGATCTGCGCGAAGCCGAAGACCCGCTCGTAGAGCGACACGGTGTCGTCGAGCTGGCCGGGCGGCACGCAGACCGCCAGGTGGTCGATCTCGGCGAGCAGCCGGTCGTCGGTCCCGCCGGCCGGGGTCGCCTCGATCGCACCGGGCAGGAAGTCGGCCCGGTCGCCCCGGCGTTCCACCAGCCGGTGTAGCACGTCACCGAAGCCGCCCACCTCGGCGGTCACCACCTCGGCGTCCGCGCCGGTCCAGGTACGCGGCGGGGTCACCGGCGTCGCACCCCGGGCCACCAGCTCCGCGTACGCCCCGGCGGCGTCGCCGACCTCCACCGCCACGACCGCGATCCCGTCACCGTGCCGGGCCACGTACCCCGAGGCCGGGTGCTCGGCGGTGAGGCCGGTGGTCAGCACCATCCGGATGTCGGCCTGCCCCAGCAGCAGGGAGCGCTGCCCGACCAGCCCGGTCTCCGGCCCACCCTGCCCGAGCAGGGTGAAACCGACGGCGGTACCGAAATAGAAGGCCGCCTGCCGGGCGTCCCCCACGTACAGTTCAATGTGGTCTATTCCACGAATATCCATCTCTCCAGCCCTTCCCCATGTCCCCCCGTGACTGCCGTCCGGGCGCGTGCGGCCCGGGTCGCAGCGTCGATCACCTCCCCGGCTCGGCGGGCCGGGCGCCAGCCCCGGTGGTGCGCCGCAGCAGCAGGCTCACGTTCTGCCCGCCGAATCCGAAGGAGTTGGTGAGCGCGAATTCGGCCCGGCTCGCCCGGGGCACGTCGCGGACGTGGTCCGCCGGGCAGTCCGGGTCCGGGTCGTCCAGGTGGTACGTCGGCGGCAGCAGGCCGGCACTCAGTGCCAGCGCGCAGGCCGCCGCCTCCACCACCCCGGACGCGCCGAGCAGGTGCCCGGTGAGCGCCTTGGTGGAGCTGACCGGCACCCCGCCGACACCGAAGACCTTGCCCAGCGCGGTGCTCTCGGCGATGTCACCGAGTTTGGTGCCGGTGCCGTGGGCGTTGACGTAGCCGACCTCGGCCGGCGGGACGTCGGCGCGGGCCAGGGCGGCGCGCATGCAGTCGGCCGCCCCCTCCCCGTCGGGCCGGGGCATCGTCGGGTGGTGCGCGTCGGTGGTGCTGCCGTAGCCGGCCACCTCCGCGTACGTGCGGGCGCCCCGGGCGGCGGCGTGTCCGGCCCGTTCCAGCACCAGCAGGGCGGCCCCCTCGGCGAGCACGAACCCGTTGCGTCGCCGGTCGAAGGGGCGGCTCGCCTCGGTCGGGTCCGCCCAGCCCCGGGCCAGCGCGCGGGCGTTGCCGAAGGTGTCGGCGAAGGTCGGGAAGAGCGGCGCCTCGCTGGCCCCGCAGAGCACCACGTCGGCCTCGCCGGCCCGGATCAGCCGGGCCGCGTCGGCGACCGCCTGGGCCCCGGAGGCGCAGGCCGTGCCGACCGAGGAGCTGTAGCCGCGGATGCCGTGGGCGATGGCGATCCGCGCCGAGGCCATGTTCGGCAGGATGCCGGTCAGCAGGTACGGGCTGACGGCGGCCCGGCCCCGCTCGGTGCGGGCGATAACCTGCTGCTCCAGGGTGGACATGCCACCGACCCCGCCGACGACGACGCCGATCCGCGCCGGGTCGACGTCCCGCCCCACCGTGATACCGGCGTCGGCGAGCGCGTCGGCGGCGGTGAGCAGGGCGAACAGCACGACCCGGTCGAGCACCTTGGTCTCCGGGCCGGTGGCGACCGTCCGCGGGTCGATCGGCGGGAGCACCCCGGCGACCTCCAGCGACTCCCGGGCCGGGTGCCCCTCGGGCGGTCGGCCCAGCCCGGACCGGCCGGTGGTCAACGCGGTGAAGGTGTCGGCCACCCCTCGCCCGACGGGGCTGAACAGGCCCATGCCGGTGATGACGACGGTCATGACGACGACTCGGCGAGGTAGCGTTCCCGCAGCGCCACCTTGCGGACCTTGCCGGTGACGGTGACCGGGATGTCGTCGGCGCTCACCGGCACCACCCGGCGCAGGGTCGCCCCCACGTCCGCGCCGAGCGCGGCCCGGATCGTGGCGGTCCGGTCGACGCCTGGATCGGCCCCGGGGGCCAGTTCCAGCAGCACGTCGGTGGTGACCGTGTCGCCGTCGGCGACGATCAGCACGGTGCAGTCGGTGACGTCGGGGCAGGCGGCGAGGACGCGTTCCTCGGACAACGCGGTGAAGTAGCGCCGCCCGTCGGGCAGCGTCACCGAGTCGACGGCCCGGTCCAGGTGGTAGTAGCGGCCGTCGGCGTCGGCGTGGACCAGGTCGCCGGTGAGGTACCAGCCGCGCAGCCGGAACCGGTAGCTGGTGACCGAGTCGTTCCAGTAGCCCCGGAACAGCGACGGCGAGTCGATGCCGAGGAAACCCACCTGGCCGGGGGGCAGCTCGTTGCCCTCGGCGTCGAGGACGGCCACCCTGGCGAACCGGTAGGGCCGGCCCACGCAGCGGCCGTACCGGTCGGTGTCGGCGGTGTGCGTGATGTGGAACATCGAGTGCCCCATCTCGCTGGAGCCGAGGCCGTCGATGAAGACGGACCCGGGGACCCGGGTGACGCCCTGCCGGGTGACCACGTCCCGTGAGCCGACCGCGACGAGCCGGCGGACGTGCGGCTCGTGCGAGCAGTCGCCGGTGTTGAACCACAACCGCACCGAGTCCAGGTCGTACCCGCTCAGGTCGAAGCGGGCCAGCTCGGCCCAGGTCATCGAGAAGCCGAAGACCCCGTCGGGCCGCCACTGCTGGATGGCGTCGAGGACCCGTTCGCCGCCCTGCTCGGAGAGCAGGAACATCTCCGCCCGGTTGCCCAGCGCCTGGTTGACCATCAGCACCGTCGCGGTGTGCGGGGCGGGCAGCGCGTTGAGGATGCGGCGGGTGCCCTGCGCCTGCGGCATGGACAGCAGGTGCCGGGTGGCGGCGAAGAGGCTGGCGTGCGAGTGCAGCACCGCCTTGGGCACCCCGGTGGTGCCGGAGGTGTGGGTGATGACGATCGGGTCGTCGGGGTGGTGCCGGTAGTGGGCGGGCGACCGGGCCGGGTCGCCGGCGCCGGCCTCCGCCGGGGTACCGAGCAGGGGTACGCCCAGGTCGTGCCCGGCCAGCAGCTCGGTGTGCGCGGCGTCGGCGAGCACCCCGACGCCCCGCAGCCGGCGGATGTACTCGGCGGCGATCTCGGGGCGCAGCCTGCCGTTCATCAGCGCGGGGATCGCGCCGAGCCGGGTCAGCGCCAGGAAGCTCAGCACCATGTCGGCGGCGGCGGTGGCCCAGACGGCGACCGGGTCGCGGGGCTGCACCCCCCGGGCGTGCAGCCAGGCCGCCCGTGCGGCGACCCGTTCGTCGAGCTGCCCCAGGGTGAGCGGCTGCCCGGCGGGGTGCCCGTCGACCGGGGTGTCGAAGGTCAGCCCCGGCCCCTGTGGGTCAGCGCCGTGGGCCAGCACCCGGGCCAGCACGTTTCCCGCGCCGAGTTGCGGATCGGCGGCGAGCACCCCCCGCAGTCCCTTCGTCCTCATTGACTGTCTCCTCCCCCCAGCAGCACCGCGACCGCACCGGTGGGCGTCGCGTCGGGTGCCTCGTCGATCATGACCAGCAACGCCTCGTCGGTGTCGCCGTCGTACAGCAGCAGTTCCCCTTCGGCGATGGCGTCGGCCCGGGGGTCACCCGTCGGGCTCAGGCACACCACCGGCCCGGTCAGCCCCCACCGGGCGGCGACCTGCCCGGCGACGCTGTTGGGCACCGACTGGAAGAAGAACAGTGGACCGACCCGCCCCCCGGCGGCGACGGTCGACCGGACGTGCGTGGCGCTGGGCCGGTCACCGGCGGCGCTGACCAGCACCACCGCACACCGGCTGCCGGCCGCCGGCGGACCACCGGGCCGGCGGTCCAGGCAACGCCCGGCCACCGCCGCGACCAGCGGCGCGAACGGCGAGTGCAGGAACCCGGGCAGCGGCGGTGGTGGCCCGTCGCCCGGTTCCGGCCAGCGCGCCTGCGCCAGCACCCGGGGTGCGCCGTGACCGGCCGGACGGCCCGGGACGATCCCGGGTCCCGGGCCGCGCGTGCCGGTCACGGCGCACCCACCAGCAGGGCGGTGTTCGCGCCGCCGAAGGCGGCGTTGAGGCTGAGGGCGTACCGGCTGGTCACCGGGCGGGGCGCGGCGGTGACCACGTCCAGCGGGCAGGCCGGGTCGGGGCCGAGCCAGCCGGCGTTGACCGGCAGCTTGCCGTGCCCCAGGGCCGCCACGGTGACCACCAGTTCGAGCAGGCCGGACGCCTCCAACGCGTGCCCGTGCAGCGCCTTGGTGGAGCTGACCGGCACCTGCCCCGCCCCCCCCCCCACGGGCCCCCCGAGCGGCGGCGCCTCGGAGGCGTGCCGGCACCCGGGTGCCGTGGGGGTGGCGGTGACGGAGCCCGCCCCC
>NZ_JBMDWU010000539.1:0-4365 GCF_048594385.1 Micromonospora sp.
GGCACCGCGCCGGCCGGCGGGACGGCCCCCCTGGTCATCTCGCCGATCGTGCGCCGGCTCGCCCGCGAGCACGGGGTCGACCTGGCCGGGCTGCGGGGCACCGGCCCCGGCGGCGTGATCCGCCGCAGCGACGTGGAGGCCGCCCTGACCACCGCGCCGCGGCGGCACACCGACGAACCGGGCCGGCCCGTCGCGGACCCGGCCCCGGCGGCGCACGTCGGACCGGTCCCCGCCGACGCGTCCGACGTGGTCATCCCGCTGACCGGCATCCGCCGGGTGATCGCCGACAAGCTCTCCCGCAGCCGTCGGGAGATCCCCGAGGTCACCATCTGGGTGGACGCGGACGCCACCGCGTTGCTGGCCACCCGGGCGGCGATCAACGCGGCCACCCCGGACGCCCCGGTCAGCGTGCTGGCCCTGCTGGCCCGGATCTGCCTCAGCGGCCTGCGCCGGTTCCCGCAGCTCAACGCGCACGTCGACACCGAGGGGCAGCGCATCGTCCAGTCGGCCGGGGTGCACCTGGGCATCGCCGCGCAGACCGACCGGGGCCTGCTCGTGCCGGTGCTACGCGACGCCCAGCGGCTGACCACCAGGGAGTTGGCCGCCGCCCTGGCGCAGACCACCGCCGACGCCCGTGCCGGCACCCTGCCGCCGGCCCGGCTCACCGGCGGCACGTTCACCCTCAACAACTACGGCGTGTTCGGGGTGGACGGTTCCACCCCGATCATCAACCACCCGGAGGCGGCGCTGCTCGGGGTGGGGCGGATCGTGGACAAGCCGTGGGTGGTCGACGGGCAGTTGGCGGTCCGCAAGGTGACCCAGCTCAGCCTCACCTTCGACCATCGGGTCTGCGACGGCGGGGTGGCCGGCGGGTTCCTGCGGCACGTCGCCGACTGCGTCGAACAGCCGGCGCTGCTGGTGGCGAACGTCTGAGTGGTACGCCCGGAGCCGGTCACCCTGGGCGGGGTGGCCGGCTCCGTCGCGCTGCCGGGTGTTCGTCCGGTTCGGGTGGGACGACCGGTCGGCGGGTGTTTTCCGGTCGGCGGGCCGGGAATCCGGCGCGGGTCACGGACGCGCCGTACCTCCGGTGGGCGCGCACCGCACTGCGTACGCCCGGTCGCGGCCCTGCCGTGTCGGTCGTGGACGCACCGCCGAGAGGAGCCACCCGTGCCGTACCAGGGTCTGCCCGTCGCCGTGCGGGACCGCCGTCCCCCCGTCGCCGGGGCGCCGCTGTGGTGCAACGCCCACGACTACGGGTTGACCGGCGACGGGGTGACCAACGACCAACCCGCGCTGGCGGCCCTGGTGGACCGGCTCGGTGACGGCTACGCGGCCGACGGCCGGGCCCGGGTGATCTGGTGCCCGCCGGGCATCTACTCCATCCGCGACGCCGGCACGGTGTGGCGCAGCGGGGTGTCGCTGATCGGCGCCGGCCCGGCCGCCACCCGGTTTTTGCTCAGCAACGAGGGCAACCGCAGCGACCCGACGCCGTTGGCGTTCTGGACGGTGCTGCAGCACGGCGCGGACCGGGACCGGCACATCGCCGACTGCACCTTCGCCGACTTCGAGATCGACGGCTCCGGGGTGGCCATGGCCGAGTACAACTACCTGGCCAAGGGCCTCGGGTTGCAGTACGTCGTGCGCGGGGTGTTCCGCAACCTCTACATCCACCACACGGCGGCCAGCGGCCTGGGCTGCGACTTCCTCCAGGACACCCTGGTCGACGGGGTGGTGGTGGTCGGCTGCGGCCGGCTGGACAACGGCGAGCAGATGGGCGGCGCGGGCATCGGCATCGGCATCGGCGGCTGGGGCGACATGGAACGGCTCACCATCGCCAACTGCACCGCCCTGGCCAACGGCACCAACGGCATCTTCCTGGAACTCCAGAAGGACTACTGGACGCCGCCGCGCGGCTACCGGATCGTCGGCTGCCACAGTCAGGGCAACCGGTTCGGCATCTCGGACTGGGGCGCCGACGGGCTGATCGTCACCGGCTGCACGATGACCGGCAACCTGGAGGCCGGCTACGACGTGTCGGGCAACGGCACCTCGGGCGTCGCCGGCCGGGGTGGGCTGCTCACCGACTGCGTCATCGACGGCAACGTGGGCGACGGGATCAGCATGGGTAACACCCCGGGCCCGTACACGGTGCGGGGCAACCGGATCAGCGGCAACGGCGGTTACGGCTACCACCAGCACGACCTGGGCCGCGGCTACCCGCACCCGGCGCAGGACGTGGTGGTGGAGAGCAACGAGTTCTGGGGCAACGGCCTGGACGCGATCCGGGTGGACCGCCCGATGACCGACGCGATGCTGCTCGACAACCGCATCCGCAACAACGGCCGGCGGTGCGCCGAGGCGTCCCACGGCGGCGGCGAGTCGGTCCGGTACACCGAGCGGTCCCTGGTCGACCGCTCGGCGACCTGGGCGCAGGACAGCCACCGGGGCAAGGTGCTGCGGGTCGGCGGGCGGGTCGCCGTGGTCGCCACCAACACCGCCACCGAACTGCACCTCGCCCCGGTACGTCCCGACGCCTACAGCGGGTGGAGCGGGGACACCCCGCTGCCGGGCACCGCGTACGAGCTGCCGGCCGCGCCGTCGACCCGGGCCGGCATCGCGATCAACGCGGCGTTCGACTCGGCGACGGTGCGCGGCAACCGGATCTGGGACAACCACGACGAGCGCACCCAGACCCACGGCATGTGGATCACGGCTCGGGGCAGTTGCGTCGGCTGCCGGGTCGAGGACAACGACCTGGCCGGCAACGCGGTGGCGGCCCTGCGGCTGGACACCCCGCCGGTCGGTGGGCGGTGGCACCGTAACCACGGTGACCAGGACTGGGACTGACCGCCCGGGGCGTCCCGGCACGGCCGATCCCGGACATCGGCGGCACCGTGGCCGCCTGCCGCCCGCCGGGGTCGATAAGCCCGGCCCCGCCCGCCCGGTTCCCCGGAAAGCCCGACCCGCCCCGAGAAACGCTGTACAGAATGTGGCCAAGGGGACTGGAAACGGGGGATGGAATATGGACGTGAGGCGGCGATTGACGCTAATGGCGGTGACCATCGCAGCCACACCGTTGGTCCTCGGCGGGTGCACCGCCGAGCGGAAGCCGGCGGCCGGGGCGGCCCCCGGTGCGGCGGCGGCCCCCACGGTGACGGTGACCCCCGCTGACCGGGCGAAGGACGTCCCGGTCAGCGCGGAGGTCGGCGCCACCGTGAGCAACGGCCGGGTGACCAGCGTCAAGCTCACCGACGACAAGGGCGGGGCCGTCGCCGGGGAGCCGCGGGAGGACGGGTCGAGCTGGGTGCCGGCGGCCCCGCTGGGCAGCGGCCGGACCTACACCGCCGAGGTCACCGCGACCGGCGACGCGGGCCGGACCACCGTCGGGCGCACCACGTTCACCACGGCCCCGACGAATACGAACCGGCAGGCGCTGACCAGCGTGCTCTATTTCGCCGGAAACCAGACGTACGGCACCGCGATGCCGGTGACGGTCGCGTTCGAACCGGCCATTCCGAAAGAGGCCAGGGCGGCCGTGCAGCGACGATTGTTCGTGAAGACCGATCCGCCCCAGCCGGGCACCTGGTCGTGGCTGGAGGACGGCAGCCAGGTCTACTACCGGGCCCCCGACTTCTGGCGTCCCGGGACGACGATCAGCGTCCGCTCCGCACTGGAGGGGCTGCCCATCGGCAAGGAGTACGTCGGTGACGCCGACCGACGGTCCACCTCGAGGATCGGCCGGCAGGTCGCGCTGGACATCGACAATGCCACCAAGCAGATGTCGGTCTTCCAGGACGGCAGGCTGGTCCGCCGGATCCCGGTCAGCCTCGGCAAGCCGAGCACCCCGAGTTCCAGGGGCAAGATGGTGATCATGGAGAAGCACCAGCAGACCCGCTTCGACACCCGGGGCGAGCCCGACGGCGGCTACGTGGTCGACGTCGAGGACGCCCAGCGCCTCACCTGGGGTGGCGAGTTCATCCACGCCGCCCCCTGGTCGGAGGGGGACCAGGGCTACACCAACGTCTCGCACGGCTGCGCCAACGTCTCCTCGGCCGCCGCCGACTGGCTGATGGGCATCACCCAGGTCGGTGACCTGGTGACCGTGAAGGGCACCGAGGTGCCGCTGCGGCCGGGTAACGGCTGGACCGCCTGGAACACGAGCTGGGCCGAGTTCGCCCGGGGCAGCGCGCTGCCCGTACCACCGGGGTTGAAGCCGGCGCCCGCCACGAGCGCGCCGCACCCGGGGGCGGTCGCCGGTGGCTCGTCGCCGACCCCCGGGCCGTCGGCCCGCGGCGGCTGACCCACGACGACCCGCCGGGAACCACCCGGGCCCGCGCGGCCACCACGCGGCCGGTCGGGCCCGGC
>NZ_JBMDWU010000054.1:0-3862 GCF_048594385.1 Micromonospora sp.
TACATGGTCAACGACGCGGCGGTGCTGCTCGGCAAGCCGTACGTCTGGGGGTCGATCTACCGGTTCGACGGCCAGGCGTCGGTGTTCTGGGCCGAGCACGGCCCCTGCTACCGCTGCCTCTACCCGGAGCCCCCGCCGCCCGGCATGGTGCCGTCCTGCGCCGAGGGTGGCGTGCTCGGCGTGCTCTGCGCGTCGATCGGGTCGATCCAGGTCAACGAGGCGATCAAGCTGCTCGCCGGGATCGGTGAGCCGCTGGTCGGCCGGCTGATGGTCTACGACGCCCTGGAGATGAGCTACCGCAAGATCAAGGTCCGGAAGGACCCGAACTGCGTGCTCTGCGGGGAGAACCCCACGGTCACCGACCTGCTGGAGGACTACGAGGACTTCTGCGGCGCGGTCTCCGAGGCGGCCCAGGAGGCGATCGTCGACGCGACCATCACCGCCACCGAGCTCAAGGAGTGGCAGGACGCCGGCAAGGACATCTTCCTGGTCGACGTCCGGGAGCCCGCCGAGTACGAGATCGTCCGGATTCCCGGCTCCACCCTGATCCCCAAGGGCGAGATCATCTCGGGCGAGGCGCTGGCCAAGCTCCCCCAGGACAAGCAGGTCGTGCTGCACTGCAAGTCCGGGGTCCGCTCCGCCGAGGCGCTCGCCGCGCTCAAGGCGGCCGGGTTCCGCGACGCGGTGCACGTCCAGGGCGGGGTGCTCTCCTGGATCAAGCAGATCGATCCCTCGCTGCCGGCGTACTGACCTGGGCCCGGAGCCGGGGGCGGTGCCGAACCGTCCCCGGCCCCGACCGATTCCCCGAGGCGGGATCGCGTTCGCGCCGGTAGCGTCAACGTCGTGGTGGACTTGGATGCCGCGGTCGGCTTCGTCGTGGCGCACGGCGACGCGGTGGATCGCGCCCGGCTGTCCCGGTTGCGCACCGGTGCGCCCGTACCCCCCGACCTGCTCGACGCGGCCGAGGTCGGGCAGACCCTCGACGGCGGCTGGCCGGCCCTGCTCGGCGGTGACGTGCCGTCCATCGACGCCACCTGCTTCCGCCTCGCCGAGTTGGACGACCTCGGCGCGCTCGGTCGGCCGGCGGCCCGGCACGCCCTGGACTGGCTGGCCGCCCGGCAACTGCCCGACGGCGGCTGGGACGAGGACCCGAGACTGGCCGGCAGCGCCCCCGAATGGGCCACCCCGGGTAACCCGGAGGCCCGGCTCTACCTCTCGGCCAACGCCGCGTACTGGCTCAGCGTGGCCGGTCGGGACGCCCGCGCCGCCGGACCGCTCGACCACCGCGTCGGCGGCGCGTACGCGGGGGTGGTGCAGGCGGCGGCGCAGGCCCTGGCCGGTCAGCTCGCCCCCGACGGGAGCTGGCCGTCGTTCCTGGCCGCCGGCTGGTTGAGCGCGGCCGTGCTGCACCGCCAGCAGCTCTACTACGAGTCGGCCCGGATCCAGGCGGTGCTGGCCGAGCGCATTCCGAAGCTCTCCCCGGCCGACGTGGCCGCGCTGGCCGCCACGCTGCGCCGGGTCGAGGTGGGCGAGGAGCAGTGGGTGCTGGTGTCGGCCCGCCGACGGCTCGCCGAGACCCAACGCAGCGACGGCGGTTGGGACAGCGACGACGGCCACCAGTTCGACGTGCACACCACGCTCACCGCGATCCGCGCCTGCCGTCCGATCGGCCCGGTCCTTCCGCCCGGCTCCCCGAGCGCCCCGATGGGCTCGCCGGTGACGCCACCCGGCTCACCTGCCGTGCGCCGGGCCCGGCCGGTCCCGCCGACCGACGACGAGCCCGGCACCTGGTGACCTGGGCGGTGGCTCAGCGCAGGTGACCGTCGCCGGTCACCACGTACTTGGTGGAGGTCAGCTCGGGCAGCCCCATCGGGCCCCGGGCGTGCAGCTTCTGGGTGGAGATGCCGATCTCCGCGCCGAAGCCGAACTCGCCGCCGTCGGTGAACCGGGTGGAGGCGTTGACCATCACCGCCGCCGCGTCGACCCGGGCCACGAACTCCCGGGCGGCGGCCTGCGAGTCGGTGACGATCGCCTCGGTGTGCCCGGTGCCGTAGCGGCGGATGTGCGCGACCGCGGCGTCGAGCGAGTCGACCACGGCGACGGAGATGTCGGCCGAGAGGTATTCGGTGGCGAAGTCCTCGTCGGTGGCGGCCACCACGGCGGGGGAGTACGCGGCGACCTCGGGGGAGCCGTGCACGGTCACCCCGGCCTCGGCGAACGCGGCCAGCACCGCCGGCAGGAACGCGTCGGCGACGTCGGCGTGCACCAGCAGCGACTCGGCGGTGTTGCAGGTGGAAAGGCGCTGGGTCTTGGCGTTCAGGGCGATCGCCACCGCCTTGGCCGGGTCGGCGGCGGCGTCCACGTAGACGTGGCAGTTGCCCACCCCGGTCTCGATCACCGGCACCGTCGACTCCTCGACCACGGTGCGGATCAGCGACGCACCGCCGCGCGGGATCAGCACGTCGACCAGGCCCCGGGCCCGCATCAGCTCCTTGACCGAGTCGCGGGAGCCGGCGTCGAGCAGCTGCACCGCGTCGGCCGGCAACCCGGCCCCGGCCACCGCGTCACGCAGCACCGCCACCAGCGCCGCGTTGGAGTGCGCCGCCGAGGACGACCCGCGCAGCAGCGCCGCGTTGCCGGATTTCAGGCAGATGCCGGCCGCGTCCACCGTCACGTTCGGCCGGGCCTCGTAGATGATCCCGACCACCCCGAACGGCACCCGTACCTGCCGCAGCTCCAGCCCGTTGGGCAGGGTCGAACCCCGGACCACCTCACCCACCGGGTCGGGCAGCGCGGCCATCTCGCGCAGCGCGTCGGCGATGCCGGCCACCCGGTCCGCGTCGAGGGCGAGCCGGTCCAGCACGGCCGCGCTCAGCCCGGCCTCCCGCCCGGCCGCCAGGTCCGCCGCGTTCGCGGTGAGGATCTCCGGCGTACGCGTCACCAGCGCGTCGGCCATCGCGTGCAGCGCGGCATCCTTGACCGTACGGGTGGCGACGGCGAGGGCCTCCGCCGCGTCCCGGGCCCGGCGGGCCTGCTCGACGACGCTCATTGCGTACTCCTTCGGATCTTCCGGAAGCGCCCGCGTGGGACGCCTGATGTCACAGCAGCACCAGGTCGTCGCGGTGGACGACCTCACGTTCGTACGCCGGGCCGAGCGCCGCGGCGAGTTCGGAGGTGGAGCGGCCGAGCAGCCCGGGCAGCTCCACCGCGTCGTAGTTGACCAGCCCCCGGGCCACCGACGCCCCGTCGACGTCGACCAGGTCCACCGGGTCCCCGGCGGTGAAGGTGCCGTCCACGGCGGTGATCCCGGCCGGCAGCAGCGACTTGCGCCGCCCCACCACGGCCTGCACCGCGCCCGGGTCCAGGTGCAGCCGGCCCCGGGGCGCGGTGGCGTGCGCCAGCCAGAACAGCCGGGCCGCCGGGCGTCGCCGGGCCGGGTGGAAGAAGGTGCCCACCGGTTCCCCGGCCAGCGCGGCGCCGGCCAGCGGGGCGGCGGTCAGCACCACCGGGATGCCGAAGCCGGTGGCGATCCGGGCCGCCTCGACCTTGGTGACCATGCCGCCGGTGCCGACCCCGGCCCGGCCGGCCCCGCCGATGTCGACGCCGGCCAGGTCGGCCTCGCCGCGTACCTCGGTGATCCGGGTGCTGCCGGGGCGGGTCGGGTCGCCGGTCCAGAGTGCGTCGACGTCGGAGAGCAGCACCAGCAGGTCGGCGTCGACCAGGGCGGCGACCAGAGCGGCCAGCCGGTCGTTGTCGCCGAACCGGATCTCCTCGGTGGCGACCGTGTCGTTCTCGTTGACGATCGGCACCGCCCGCAGGTCGAGCAGCTTGCGCAGGGTCCGGTACGCGTTGCGGTAGTGCG
>NZ_JBMDWU010000540.1:0-9255 GCF_048594385.1 Micromonospora sp.
GTCGCGGGGGGGGGGCTGCCCCCCCCCGCCCCCCACCCCGCCGCGCGGGCCGCGCTCGGACGCGCCCGGGCGCCCCGCCAAATGGCCCCGTGACCAGTGGCGGCCCGGGGCACTTCTCGGAACGGGTGCCGCTCACACGGGAGCGGGCACGCCACGCATGTCGGTCAGCACGCTCCACAACGTCTGCGGGGTGGCGAACGTCTCCATCGACATCGCCTCGTCGACGAAGCGCACGTCGTACTCGCTCTCCAGGGTGGCCAGCAGTTCGACCATGGCGAGGGAGTCCAGGCCGGAGTCGCGCAGGCTGGTGCCGGCCAGCAGCGTCTCCTCGGGGTCGAGGAAGGGCAGGTGCTGGCGCAGGATGGCCTCGAACCGTTGATCCCACATGTCCGCGATTCCTTCCGGTGCAGGGTGAGAAGACGCTAACAACGCCCCACGGGGGCTGACGACCCGACAATCTCCCGGCCGCCGGCCCGCCCGGGTAAGGGGTCGTTAGGGGGGTCGATGCGGGTGGGGGCCGGCGGGGCCGCCGATACGCTCCGGCCATGAGTCGAGAGAACTTCGCGCGCACGCACGCCTCCGTGGAGACGCTGCACGAGTTCCTGTTGGCGGGCGCCCGGCTGACGCCCGACAAGCCGGCCGTCATCCAGGCCGTCGGCGGCGAGGTCGGCTCCATCTCGTACCGTCAGCTCGCCCAGCGGGTGGACGGCTACGCCGCCGCCCTCGACGAACTCGGCCTCGACATCGGCGACCGGGTGATCCTGGAGTCGGACACCTCCCCGACCGCCATCGCGGTCTTCCTGGCCTGCTCGTCGCTGGGCCTGACCTTCATCCCGGTCAGCCCGGAGACCCCGGCCCAGCGGCTCGCGCTGATCGCCGAGAGCACCGCCGCCGCGCTGCACCTGCAACCCGTCGACGGCCGCCGCGAGGGCGTGCCCGCGCCGCTGGGCACCGCCCGGTTCGGCCCGGACGGCATCCAGGTCGAGCGGGCGCCCGCGCCGCGCACCCGGCACCGCCGGGAACTGGTGCCCACCGACCCGGCCTACATGATCTTCACGTCGGGCACCACCGGCCGGCCCAAGGGCGTGGTGATGAGCCACCGGGGCGTGCTCGCCTTCTTCCGGGGGATGCTGCGGCACGGCATCGTCTCCGCCGAGGACCGGGTCGCCACCACCTCGCCGTTGCAGTTCGACTTCTCGCTGCTCGACATCGGCTTGGCGCTGGGCAGCGGCGCGGCCGTGGTGCCGGTGCCCCGCTCGCTGCTGCGCTGGCCGCGCCGCTTCGTGCAGTTCCTCGCCGACAGCGGCGCCACCCAGGTCAACGGCGTGCCGTCGATCTGGCGGGGGGTGCTGCGGCACGAGTTCGCCGGGCTGGCCGCGCTCGGTGAGCAGATCCGTGGGGTGCTCTACTCCGGCGAGAACTTCCCTCTGCCCGAGATGCGCGAGCTGCAACGCGCCCTGCCGCACGCCCGGGTGGTCAACTGCTTCGGCAGCAGCGAGTCCATCGCCGCGTCCTTCACCGACGTGCCCAACCCGCTGCCCGACGACGTCGACCGGATCTCCATCGGCCACGCCCACCCGGGCGCGGAGATGCTGCTGATCGACGAGGACGGGCGGCCGGTCGACTCCCCGGGTGTCGTCGGGCAGATCCACCTGCGCAGCGCCGCCCTGTTCCACGGCTACTGGAACGACCCGGAGGCCACCGCCGCCGCGCTGGTTCCCGACCCGCTCAACCCGGCCACCGGGCAGGTCGTCTTCCGCACCGGCGACCTGGCCTACCGGGGCGAGGGTGGGGAGCTGTACTTCACCGGCCGGGCCGACTCCCTGGTCAAGGTGCGCGGCAACCGCGTCGAGCTGGGCGAGGTGGAGCGCCGGGTCCGGGAGTTCCCGGGCATCGCCGGGGCCGCCGCGCTGATGCTGCCCCAGGAGGGCAGGGACCCGGTGCTGGCCGCGTTCGTGGTGCTCGACGAGGGCGTCTCCGGCGTGGAGGAGATGGAGCTGGGCGCGTTCTGCCTGGAGGCGCTGCCCGACTACATGGTGCCGCAGCAGGTCCGGGTGATCGACGAGCTGCCGGTCAACGCCAACGGCAAGATCGACCGGCGGGCCCTCGCCGAGCGCGCCGGACAGCCCGCGCAGCGCTGACCCGGCCCCTGACGGCCCCTGGCCGGTCCCTTCAGGAGGGGGACCGGCCAGGGGCTTTTCTCTGCGTCACCGCCAGCACAGCGAGATGGCGGCATCCGAGTCCTCGGATGCCGCCATGTCGGCGTAACAGCGTCGATCGTCCGGGTCAGCCCTCGGCGGCCTCGCGGGCCAACCGGGCCCGGTCCACCTTGCGGTTGGAGTTCAACGGGAACTCCGGCACGTGCCGGTACGAGCGCGGCAGCATCCCCTTGGGCAGGATCTGCCGCAACTGCCGGGACAGTTCCGCCGGGGCCGTCGGCGCACCCGTGTAGAAGACCACCAGCTCGGTGCCGCCGGCCCCGGCACGGGCCACGGTCACCGCGTCCTCGATGCCGGGGCAGCCCCGCAGGGCGTGCTCGATCTCGGCCCGCTCCACCCGCCAGCCGTGCACCTGCACCTGCGAGTCGAGCCGGCCCAGGTAGATCAGTTCCTTGTTGTCCAACCGCCGGACCCGGTCCCCGGTGCGGTACCAGCGCCGGCCGTCGCGCAGCAGGAACCGGCCCTCGTCGTCGGCCGGGTCGAGGTAGCCGGGGGTGAGCTGCGGGCCGGTGATGCAGAGTTCCCCCTCCACCTCGCTGGCCGCGCCGTCGGCGTCGAGCAGCACCCCGTCGTGCCCGTCGTGCAGCGTCCCGATCGGAACCAGCCCGTTGACGCACAACCCCGGCGAGGTCTGCGGCGACCAGCGGTGCCCGGTGATGGTCACGGTCAGCTCGGTCGGGCCGTAGATGTTCTCCAACGTCGACCCGGGGGCCGAAGCCTGCCAGTCCACCGCGTCGGCCGCGTGCAGCGCCTCCCCGGCGAAGAAGCTCCACCGCAGCGACGGCATCGCCGCCGCAGCCAACCGGCCGGTCCGCCGGACCAGGGTGATCGCACTCGGGGTGGAGAACCACACGGTCAGACCCCGCTCGGCCACGAACGCCGGCACGTCCCGGTACGCCGCCGGCGGCACCGGGTGCACGCTCGCCCCCGCACCCCAGGCGCAGAACAGGTCGAACATCGCGCAGTCGAAGTTCAGGTCGAACGACTGGGAGAACCGGTCGTCCGGGCCGAAGTCGTACCGGTCGTCCAGGACCGAGAAGTAGTGCCGCAGGTTCCCGTGGGTGATCGGCACCCCCTTGGGCCGCCCCGTCGACCCGGAGGTGAACAGCACGTAGGCCACGTCGTCCGGGCCGGCGGGACGGGGTGCGGCCAGCGGCGTCGCCCCGACCACCGGCAGCCGTGGGCCGGTGCCGCTGCCGCGCGGGTCCACCACCGGCGCGAACACCGGCACCCCGGCGACCGCGTCGCCCATCTCCGCCCGGACCGCCAACCCGGCCTCGTCGAGCAGCAGGGTGGAGACCCCGCACGCGGTGAGCATCCCCGCCGTCCGGGTAGCCGGGAACTCCGGGTGCAGCGGTACGGCGGTCGCGCCGACGTACAGGGTGGCCAGCAGCCCCGCGTACGACTCCAGGGTCTTGCCGGCCAGGATGCCGACCACCCGGGGCGGACCGTCCGGCCCGGCGGCCAGCGCCCCCGCCCAGCGCAGCGCGGTGGCGTGCAGCTCCTCGTAGCTGACCGGCCCGGACGGCAGGTGCAGGGCGGTGGCCCGGGGTGCCGCGGCCAGCCCCTGGAGGAACCGGCCGTGCAGGGCGTAGTCGGTGTGCTGGGTCATCTCGTCCTCCGTGCTCTACCGGCGCTCAGGCGGCCACGGCGCGACGGATCGGCCGCATCGCCCGTCGCGGGTCCACGATGGTGGTCCGGAAGTTGCGGACGGTGGCGCCGACCCGGCCCCACAACCGGTCCGGCCCGCAGACGTGCACCGTCTGCACCCCGGACCGCTGGAACGTGGCGACCACCTCCGGCCAGCGCACCGGGGTGACGATCCCGTCGAGCAGCATCGTCCGGACACCGTCGGCGGTGGTGCGTACCGTGCCGTCCTGGTCGGCGACGACCGGGATCTGCGGGTCGGTGAAGCGCAGCGACCCGAACAGCTCCGCCTCCACCCGGTCGCGCAGCGGCCCGAACGCGGCGGCGTGCAGCGGCGGATCCATCACGTACAGCGGCAGCCCGCCGCCGGCCCGCAGCCGCTGCGCCAACCAGTCGGTGCGCCCCTCGTGCAGGGTCACCATCCAGAAGTCGGTGTCCACGTAGCAGGAGATCTCGTACCACTCGCCGGCCTCGTCCAGCTCGGCCAGGATCTCCCGCAGCCGCTCGGCCGGGGTCCGGACGAACGACATCGTCACCACGCCCCGCTGCTCGGCGGTGAAGTACTCCGTCTCGATCCGGGACAGCCGCGCCGTCATCCGGACCGCCTCGGCGAAGTCCAGCGCACCGCTGAACACGGCGGCGGCCTTGCCACCGAAGCTGGGCCCGGCGATCAGGTCCGGCCGCAGGTCCATGGTCCGTTCCGCCCACCGGGCCAACGCCACGCAGTTGACCAGGAAGGCCACCTGGGCGTACTCGGAATAGTCGCTGTCGCTGTCGCGGTAGCGGGCGAACAGGTCGTAGTCGAGGGCGTCGCTGGCGGTGGCGAGCAGCTCGCGGGCGTCCCGGTCGATGAGCATGAACTTCGCGACGTCGGCGAAGTCGCACGGACCCATCCCGGGAAAGACGATCGCGCTGGTCATCTGGGGCGTCCTTGTCGTCGGGGCAGACCGGCACCGGCGCGGTCGGCGGGGGAGTCGGGGCGGGTCACCGGGGGAGCTTGGCCAGGGCCTGCTCGATGCGGACCAACGCGTCGGCGACGTGCGGCACCGTCAGCGGGTCGGCGGCGGTCTGGGTCTGCCGCTGCTGCTCCGGGGTGTCGCCGTAGAGCATGCTGGTGGCGGCCCGGAACCGCAGCGCCTCCGGCCGGTCGCCGAAGTGGTGGCCGGACAGCACCGCCACGCCCAGCTCCTCCAGCAGGTAGTGCTGCAGGGTGGCGCCGTCGGTGATGCCCTGCTCGGCCAACGGCTCGCGCAGCGGCGCGAAGTCCGGGTAGACGTAGAACGCGCCGGTCGGCGGCCGGCAGGTGGCACCCGCCTCCACCATGATCCGGTGCACCGCGCCGGCCACCGCGCCGTGCAGCGCGGCGTCCTCGGTGAGCCGCTCACGGATCTCCGGCGGCTCGGCGAAGGCGTACCGGGCGACCGACTGCATCGGCCCGGCCAGGGTGGACCAGATCTCGCTGGCCACCGAGGCGACGTCGGCGCGGAGGCGTTCGCCCCACCCGCCGGCCGGGAACCGGGCCGCGCCGATCCGCCAGCCGCCGAGCGCCAGGTTCTTGCTGAGCCCGGTGAGCACCACGGTCCGCCGGGGTGCGACCTCGGCGGGGGAGAGCAGGTCCGTGCCCGGGGTGTGCAGGATGTCCCGGTAGATCTCGTCCGAGACGATCAGCAGGTCCTCCTCCTCGGCGATCGCGCACAGCTCGCGGACCAGGTCGTCCGGGGCGTGCGTGCCGGTCGGGTTGTCCGGCGAGGTGAGCACCAGGATGCGCGGGTCGTGACCGAGCACCCGGGCGGCGCGGACCGTCTCCCGCAGCGCCGCCGGGTCGGGCACCCCGCCGCACGACTCGGGGACCGGCACCCCCAGCGCGGTCCGGCCGGCGAGCCGGGCCTGCGGGGCGTAGGTGACCCAGCTCGGCGCGGCGAGCAGGGTGTCCCCGCCGACGACCAGTTGCAGGGCCATCAGCAGCGGCTTGCTACCCGGCGCGATGATCACCTGGTCG
The DNA here is from genome assembly GCF_048594385.1 of Micromonospora sp. Classification (NCBI taxonomy): domain Bacteria; kingdom Bacillati; phylum Actinomycetota; class Actinomycetes; order Micromonosporales; family Micromonosporaceae; genus Micromonospora; species Micromonospora sp. Next base: position 5,866 of record NZ_JBMDWU010000540.1, read on the forward strand.
GCCTCGGTGGGCAGCCGGCGGCGGGAGAAGTACCCGGCCACCGCGTCCAGGGTGGCGGGATCGCCGACCACCGGCCCGTAGGCGTTACGGTCGCCGCCCTCGGTCAGCGCCCGCAGCAGCGGCGGGAACACCGGCAGGCGGGACTCGCCGAAGCCCAGGTGCACGATGGACTCGCCCGCGGCGATGCGCTGCGCGACCAGCTGGTCGAGCGCGAGGTTGGGCGAAATCTTCCGGCCGGCCATCGCCAGCTCCCTTCGGGTCGGTGGGTCGTTCAGGCGGTGACGGCCGCGCCGGGGCGGGCCGCGCTGGGGCTGACCGCGGCGAGGATGTCCGCCGGGGCGCTCGGGTCGATCTCCAGGTCGCTCAGCCAGGCCGCGTCGGCCGACCAGCGGGCCCGGAACGGCCGGCCGACCAGCCGCCGGTCGCGGGCCTGGATCAGCCGGAGCTGGAAGAAGTCGCCGTCCGGGGTCCGCTCGACGCCGTCGACGAGGACCTTGCCGGGGGTGGCCGACATGACCGGTCCGCGCACCGTCCGGGCCAGCCCGGGCAGATCCTGGTACGCGGTACGGAAGATGTCGGCGGCCCGGGTCAGCGGCACCTGGAAGTAGTCCCGGGGACCGGTGTCCCGTTCGACGAACATGTAGTAGGGCACCGCGCCGACGGCCAGCTCCGCCCGCCACATCTCGCTCCAGGCGCGGGCGTCGTCGTTGACGTAGCGGATCAGCGGGGCCTGGCAGTAGACCACCGCCCCGGTCGACCTGATCCGGGCGATGGCCCGGGTGGCGACCTCGGTGGCCAGCTCCCGGGGGTGACTGAAGTGCGCCATCACCGCGACGCTGCGCCCCGACGCGACCACCTGCTCGAACAGCCGCAGCAGGTCGTCGGCGTCGCTGTCGGAGACGAACCGGTACGGCCAGTAGGCGACCGCCTTGGTGCCGAACCGGATGGTGCGCACCGTGTCCACCGCCAGCAGCGGCTCCACGTGGCTGCGCAGCCGCTCCGTCGACATGATCATCGGGTCGCCGCCGGTGACCAGCACGTCGGTCACCGCCGGGTGCCGGTGCAGGTAGCTCACCAACTGCTCCGGGCCGGGCGCGGCGAACCGCAGGTCGGCGTCCCCGACGAACTGTGCCCACCGGAAGCAGTAGGTGCAGTACGCGTGGCAGGTCTGCCCCTGCTGCGGGAAGTACAGCACCGTCTCCCGGTACTTGTGCTGCATGCCCGGCAGTTCCTGACCGTCCAGGCTGGGCACGTTGTGCTGCTGCTGCCCGGACGGGTGCGGGTTGAGCCCCGCCCTGATCCGGGCCACCTCCCCGCGCAGCCCCTTACGGTCACCGGCGCGCAGCAGGTCGCCGACGATCCGCTCGTCGTCGGCGGCGAGCATGCCGCGCTGCGGGAACACCAGCCGGAAGATCGGGTCGTCCGGGATGCGGTCCCAGTCGATCAGGTGCGACAGGACGTACTCGTTGACCCGGAAGGGCAGCACCTGGGAAATGGTGCGGATCGCGTGCAGATTGTCGGCCGACAATCCGTACCGGCCGCCCAGCTCTTCGATGTGGTGCGGCCCGAAGGAGTGGAACCGCCCCGGATCGGCGGTCGTGGAAACGAGCAGGGACATCAACCATCCTCCATGGGGGGTTGCGCCCACCGACGTGGCGTGACTCAATCACCGGTGCGCGCCCGCGAGAATCGCTCGACGGTCAACAGCGCGTTGCCTCGCCCACACGCTAGTGGCGGCCCGTCCGCCCGGACCCCTAGCGGAACCCCAGAGCCGCCCCTTAGCGCAGCCGGTAGGGGGAGGCTAGGGGCGTCGCGGGGGTGTAGGTGGATTTCCTTTCCTGATTACGTATCCCTCGCCTGGTCCGGCCGGCGCCCGGCGTGTCGCCCGGATACGCCGTACCGCACCGAGCGGCCGTGCAGACACCGATGCCAGCGCCGGATCACGTGCGCCCGGTGCGACCCGAGGGAGTGCTCCGTGACGATCGATCAGGAGATCCGTAAATATCCGTTCAGCGAGGCGCCCGGGATCGACATCGACCCCGTCTACGGGCTGCTGCGCAGCACCGAGCCGCTGGCCCGGGTGCAACTGCCGTACGGCGAGGTGTCCTGGCTCGCCACCCGGTACGAGGACGTCAAGACCGTGCTGACCGACCCGCGGTTCAGCCGGGCCGCGGCGCAGGGCAAGGACCAGCCCCGCACCCGCGAGGAGATGACCTACGAGGGCATCATCGGCCTCGACCCGCCGGACCACACCCGGCTGCGCAAGCTCGCCGGCAAGGCGCTGACCGCCCGCCGGGTCAACGAGATGCGCGAGGGCGCCCAGCGCATCGCCAACGAGTACGTCGACGAGATGATCGCCAAGGGCTCCCCGGGTGACCTGGTCGAGCTGTTCGCCCTGCCGTACCCGATCACCGTCATCTGCGAGCTGCTCGGGGTGCCGTTCGAGGACCGGGCCCAGTTCCGGATCTGGACCGAGGGGCTGACCAGCACCAGCGAGCAGCTGATGGTCTACGCCGAGCAGCTCTTCGGCTACATGGGCAAGCTGGTCGCCCAGCGCCGCGAGCAGCCCACCGACGACCTGCTCGGCGCGCTGGTCAAGGCCCGCGACGAGGGCGACCGGCTGACCGAGCAGGAACTGCTCTCCATCGCCGGGGTCGGGCTGCTGCTCACCGGCGTCGAGACGGTCTCCACGCACATCCCCAACTTCGTCTACGCGCTGCTCACCCACCCGGAGCTGATGGCGCAGCTGCGCGCCGACCGGAGCCTGGTGCCGGCGGCCGTGGAGGAACTGCTGCGGATGATCCCGCTGAACCCGGCCGCCATGTTCCCCCGGTACGCGGTGGAGGACGTGGAGCTGAGCGGCATCACCGTGCGCGCCGGCGAGCCGGTGCTGGTCTCGCTGCCCGGGGCCAACCGGGACCCGGAGATCTTCGACAACCCGGAGACCTTCGACTTCACCCGCGAGCAGAACCCGCACGTCGCGTTCGGCCACGGCCCGCACCACTGCCTCGGCGCGCAGCTCGCCCGGATGGAGCTGCAGGTGGCCCTGCACACCATCCTGGACCGGTTCCCCGAGCTGAGCCTGGCCGACGGCGACGCGGGCGTGTCGTGGAAGTCCGGCCTGCTGGTCCGGGGCCCGAACAAGCTGCTGGTGGCCTGGTGACCGCTGTGGACACCCGGTGGACGGTCACCGTCGACCGGGACGCCTGCATCGGTACCGGGGTCTGTGCCGGCGCGGCCCCCCGCCAGATCGAGATCCGGGCCGGCAAGGCGTCCGCCCTGGCCCCGGAGACCGCACCCGACGAGGCGGTCATCGACGCCGCCGACATGTGCCCGATGTCCGCGATCACGGTCCGCGACGCCGCCTCCGGCGCGCTGCTCGCGCCCGAG